>WQWD01000096.1 GCA_009785545.1 Treponema sp.
CCAATCTGACGAAGCTCTATTCGCATTTTAAAAACACTTACAAGATCTTTGACTAATTCACGAAAATCCACTCTGTTTTCGGCAGTAAAGAAAAAAAGTATTTTGGGCTCTTCCAAAAGATAATGAACAAGAACGAGCTTCATTTCCAGTTTATGGCTTTGTATTTTTTGCCTGCAAATATCAAACGCTTCTTCTTCGAGTTTACTGTTAGTGCGGGATTTTTCTAAATCTTCGGGGCTTGCAACACGGGCAATCCGGGCAACCTCGGATACCGACGGCTTACCGCTTACAGGGCTGATCACTTGAGCTAAGTCACGTCCATAACGTGTAGGCACAATAACCATTGCCCCCGAATTTATGTTATTTCCCCGATAGACGGCAAGAAAAGTTTCCTGCGAATAAAGAAGGCGTAACCTGTAAATCGGAGTATCGGGAGAGATGTCTTCGATTCCGGCCTCAGCGCCGGTAATAACATCATGCTCTTGTTTGGTTTCTCTGCGATCATCCTCAAGAGCGGCAATGTCTTCTTCGTCTATATTTTCATAATCATCGTAACTGCTCATAACTTCCCTTATTGTAATAAGTCTACCAGAAGACCTTTGATTTCCTCAAGATGGGCGACAAGCTCGAGTTGGCGAAATTGACTTGCCAAAAGCATAGCTGCCAAATCTTCAAGCTTTTTGTCGATAATCTGTATTTTTGTATACTCTTTTCGCCCTTCGCCTGCCGGAGTATTACGCCGTCCCTTAAAAGCCGGTTTATGTTTATTCAGAACGCCTTCGTCATATTCTAAAACATAATTGTTTTTAACTACATAATTGATAAAGTTACGAACCGCTTGCTTATAACGAAGTATTTCTTCGGGAAGAGGGCGGCTTAACAGACAATCGCCGGCATCACGAACATCATCCATTAAAAAATTTATTGATTCTTCTGATAAAGGAAAGTTTTCCAAATGACCAATATCATCAGCAGTCCTTCCCAGCAAACTGTTATAAATACCGGAAAAACCGGGTTTTTGACTTTTTCGCAAGTCCTTTAACTTTTTATCCTCCTTTACACCCGAATAGAGCGAAGGATTCATAAAAATAGCAGGATCTGCGCCGTCAATTTTAGCCATAGTTACTCTGAGTTTTCATTGTATTAAAAACAGGTAACGCTGATCTTATTCCATGCGAATCATGGTGTTCGGTTAATTTTTTCTCCCAGATTTCATCGCTAGTGCATACCGCTACCCTGCCATTGACAAAACAGCCGTCATCCGCCTGAATACGGCGTGTAACAATATCGCCAATAATTAAAGCGGTAGAAAGTATCACCAAATGCCCGTCGGCGATAATGTTGCCGCAGACCACTCCGCCTACAGTAATATTTGTCCCTGACACATTGCCTTTTACACGGGCACGCTCTCCAACTACGACTCTGCCCTTTACTTTGGCATTGCCGCGAATACTGCCGTCAATGCGGGTAAACCCGCCGGTTTCTATATCGCCTGTCAGACCGGTGTTTTCGCCTATTATCGTGTTAATTGAAAAATCGTTTTTATCAAAAGGCATTTGAAAACCTTAACTTAGCGTCTATGCAGAGACGGATTAGTGCGCCTTGTGATGTATTGGAACGGGTCTACAACATCTGAACCAATTTGAACTTCAAAATGCAGATGAGGCCCGGTTGATAAACCTGTGTTTCCAATGAAACCGATTACGTCACCTTGTTGAACCCGCTGTCCTACATTCACCCTAAAACTGCTTAAATGCGCATAACGGGTGTAATAACCGTGCCTATGTCTGATAATAATATTATTTCCAAAACCCGAAGCATCATATTCGGCAGTAACAACCTGCCCGTTGGCAGCCGCAACAACAGGATCGCCAGAACGGTGAGTAGATATATCAATACCTCTATGAATATAAAAATGACCAAACATGGGGTGGACATTCTGCCCAAAGAACATTGTTATACGCCCTATTCCGCCCTGAACAGGCCAAATACTTGGAATTTCGGTTAACATTTGGCTTGTCGCCTCAAGCAGGTTTCCTATTTCCAAAATAGGGTTTTCAGACTGAGAAAGCAACTCAGAAATCCGCCTTAGTTCATTTACTTCAGGTAAAGTATCCGCAGAAAATTCGCGGATCCCCAAAAGGGAAGTTAAATCTCCTGAAAGATTTGGAGAGGAAGAATTAACACTTGATAGGCCTAACATCGAAAGCACAGTCGAGAGGGCGTTTTCGAAATTTCTGCTCTCTCTGAGAAGTGCTGCTGTTTCATCCCGCATTTGATCGAGCGAAGCCCGCGTGTCTCTTAGCTGCATATCCTGACTGGCTATTATGCTTCTGGTGTTGGAATATGATGCACCATACCAAAAAAACGCTCCAAAAATGCCTGTCATCACAAGCAAAAAGCAGAGCATGGACAGTATTGTCACATGAAAGTTGTAAACTTTTTTCTCAGAGTGAGGAACAAATACTAATGTATAACGTCTGGTAAGAAACTGCCAGATTGCAACAAAAATACCAGCTATAAAACCAGCGGCTGTTAAAGCCGCACTTTTGATACTTCGTACAAGTCTATTTTCGAAACGTTTGTACTCATGCGTTGATGCCATAAAGCTCCCTAAAAACTATTAACTATTGATCTTAATTCTAACCTTTATGTCTCATCGCTGTCAATAGAATTTGGCTCCAAATCCTGTTTTTTATAGCTTTGCGGAAAGAATTCTTTTAATATCCCTTCTATATCGGCTAATTTCAGCACACCTGTTAGCTTTGCCATCACCCCAAGAGCCGCCATGTTGGCAAAAACGTCGAATTTATACCATATAAGCCGTCTTTTGGGGGGATGTCCGAAAAGTTAGAAACTTATTCGGACATCTTCCTTAATTTAAGAATTTTCGCAATATTTCACAGAAATATGAGGAAATTCAAAGGCTGTTCGAAAAGTAACCAACTTTTCAGACAGCCCCGGTTCAAGGGTGTAACGGCAGAATGTTTGTCCTGCCGCTTACTGTCGATATATTAAACTGTGCGCCTCTGTTTTGTGTCATTATGGGTACTTCGCTGTTTAACCTGCCCGAAACTGACGAATGATTTACGGTTATAGTCTCGTCTGCGGGAATACGAATGGTCACCCTGCCCGACACGCCGTTGATCTCCAGAGAGGATGGCACTATCGTATTTTGAATTTCTGTCGCTCCTGAAATTTTGTTGACATTCACATTTGCAAATGAGCCTGTCAAATTAACAGAGCCTGAGACAGTGTCTACATCAACACGAGAGTTTTCAGCCAGGTTGTTTAGTGTAATTGCGCCTGATATGCTGACCAGATCTACCACATTGAATGTACCTAACACATTGATACGGGCTGATGTTCCATTGCCGTTAAGCCTGTTTGCGTTTATGTCTGTAACGATAACCTCACCGGAAACTGTGTTTATATTCAGTATGTTCATATTTTCGCTGAGTGCTTGCGGCACAAGTATTTCGAGATTTTTTCGAGGAACTCTGTTTGCAATATTGCGCTCAGTAAAGCGGATTGTAAGGGTGTTTCCCGAAACATCAAATTGAAGCCTCTCATTATCACGAAGCTCTCGCTGCGCCGACTCGGTGATTCTTATGTCATATCCGTTGTGCGGCACAATGCGAATTTCTCCCGCAACCCAATTAATATTTATCGAATCAACATTCGGGTCTGCGACACTGTATTCGCCATCGATCTCAAACGATCCTGTGATGGTTTGGATATTGATGTTCATTCCGCTCCAACTTCTTCCCCAACGTCCCATACCAGAACCGAATATCGAGCCTGTTACAAAAAGTACTACCAGGCCTGTAAGCACAAGAACTGTGATAATCGAAAAAATTATTGTTACTACTTTTACTTTGTTCTCTATACTTTTTTCATTTTCATGTTTACTTTTCATGGTCATGAGCAGAGTTATCAATGATTCGATTGCCGCACCGATTATAAATATCACCCATGTTATGTGCCATGCAAATGTTATAAAGCTGACGACAAAATAAGCAGCTACGATTAGTGACCAGAGTGCGGAAGATATCGCGCTGCGCATTTTCTTGAGGTCTTTTTCGCCCGATTGCCGCTCACAAGATTCTTCTACTTTTGTGTTTTTACTTTTTGTGTATTTCGGTTTTGTCATGCTGTTGTATATGAGCAACCCTGTCGCTGCCGCTATCATTATGAACATCACAGGCAACCCCGAGCGTGATGAAAACACGATAAGCGGCAGTATGCTCAGTATATACATCATAACTGCAATCGATGTGAACATTGCCGATTTTTGTTTGGCTTGTTCCATTTTTTTTACGACTGTTGGATCATTCTTTGAGTCATCCTCCAAACCTGTGCCTGCGGCTGTTATGTTATCTTCCATTATTTTACATCCTCCTCTGTTTTTTCCATTTTGGGCTTTTATGCTTTTTGTTGTCAAGAGTGCTTAAAACTGATATAGTTAGTGTAACAGGAGGAATTTATGCGGACTATTTGCGGAATCGATCTGGGAACTCAAAGTTGTAAATTAGTGGTTTACGATTACGAGAAAAAAAACATTATTGCCCAATCACAGGCGGCTTTGGATTTAATTGCCGGAAATGACGGCACTCGGGAACAAAAAGCACAATGGTACGACGAAGCTTTAAAAATCTGTTTCGATAAAATCGATACAAAAACTAAAAAGACTATTGCCGCTATCGGCGTTTCCGGCCAGCAGCATGGATTTGTTCCGCTGGACAACAAGGGGAAACCTGTCTATAACGTCAAACTTTGGTGCGACACTTCGACTGTCGCCGAATGTGACGAATTAACAAAAGCGGCGGGCGGCGAAAAAAAACTGATCGCCAAAGCCGGGCTTCCGATGCGTACCGGCTACACAGCTCCCAAAGTCCTTTGGCTGAAAAACCACAAACCCAAAGCGTTTGAAAAACTGCGGCATATTCTTCTTCCTCATAATTATGTTAACTTTCTCTTAACCGGCGAATATTGGGCGGAATACGGTGATGCGTCTGGAACGGCGCTCTTTGATGTTCGTCAGCGCAAGTGGTCATCGGAGGTTTGCAAGTACATTTCCCCCGGTATTGAAAAATATCTTCCTCCTCTGACAACTTCCGAAAAAACAGCGGGAAAAGTCAATAAAGCGGCAGCGCAGCTTTACGGGTTAAACGAGGGCGTAATTGTATCCTCAGGCGGCGGCGACAACATGATGGCGGCTATCGGAACCGGCGCTGTCCGAGACGGCTCTTTGACGATGAGCCTTGGTACATCGGGCACTCTTTTTGGTTTTTCAAAAACTTCGGTGATTGACCCCACAGGAAACCTTGCGGCATTTTGCTCATCAACAGGCGGCTGGATGCCCTTGATGTGCACGATGAACTGCACCGTAGCCAGCGAAGAGCTGCGAGGGCTTTTTGGAATGGACTTAAAAGCTTTTAATACAGCGGCGGCAAAAGCACCCATCGGTGCAAACGAAATTGTGGTACTGCCGTATTTTAACGGAGAAAGGACACCGAACCTGCCCAACGGAAGAGCGAGTATCAACGGCATTACAACTGCCAATTTTAAGCAAGAAAACATTATGCGTGCTGCCATGGAATCAGCGATTTTTGGAATGAGAATCGGGCTTAATGAATTTGTTTCGCTTGGCTTTAAACCAAAAGAAATTCGATTAACCGGCGGCGGTTCAAAAAGCCCGCTCTGGCAAACCATAGCGGCAAATGTAATGAACCTCCCGATTCGTATTCTCACCGGCTCGGAAGCTGCGGCAATGGGCGGAGCGATTCAAGCACTGTGGTGTCTGCAAATTCATGAAGGCAAGAAGAGTTCAATCGAAGCTTTGGCTGACGAGCACGTCACGTTAGGCGAAACGATCAAGCCGGACAAAAAAAGTACGACATTGTACGATAACGCTTGCGCAGTTTACTTGCGTTATCTGGAAGCGTTGAGTCCGTTGTATCGATAAGCGGCAGCAGCTAGTGTGATGTCTTATTCAAATGACACAATGCCTGATAAGTTAATTCCTTATGTAATAAGGAATTAACGCATATTGTGACTTTGCGAACCGAATAAGACAGCACACTAGTTAACCTTAACTTTTGCAGTCACTGGAGTAGACGCACCTTTCTCCACAGATACGGGGACAGGGGCGGCATCTGCAGCAATCACTGTGTAAGAGCCCGGTACAAGTATGTGTTCGCCTTCGCTGTTTACTGTTTCAAAAGCTTTGGCGGACAGCTCGAAGTCCACAGTAACGGTTTTTCCCGCAGGGATTGTCACACGGCTAAAAGCCCTCAGCGAAGACAATGGATCATTCTCGCCCCTGTTATCTTTTGTTACATAAATTTGTACTACTTCGTCAGCATCACGTTTGCCTGTGTTTGTTACGTTAACCGAAACTTTGACAGTTTCTCCGTCTGAGATCGACGGCGATGATAGCTCAATCGAATCAAATTTAAAAGTTGTGTAGGAAAGGCCAAAGCCGAATGGGTACAACGGTTTTTCTGTCATGTAGCGGTATGTTCTGCCCTTCATGGAATAGTCCTCGTACGAAGGAAGCTGATCGGTAGAAGTGTAAAAGGTGACGGGCAGTTTTCCCGAAGGAACAACATCGCCGAAAAGAATGTCGGCTAACGCTTTCCCGCCTTTTTCTCCCGGATACCACGCCAAAACCACAGCATCCGCAATATCGTCAGGGAAAGCGATGGCGCTTCCGCCGGTAAGAACCAATACGACAGGTTTGCCTGCGGCTCGAACTGTACGCAAGAACTTGATTTGCCAAGGAGGAAGCTCTATGGTGTTGCGGTCGCCGTTTGCATCCGAAGCGATGGCGTCTCCTTCTTCACCTTCGATGGAACCGTCCAATCCCATGATCGCTATAAAAAGGTCTGTGCCAGCCCCTGTGAAAAAATGCTCGCCTTCCACGTTGCCAAAAGCGCCAGGGCGGTTTTCTGTATATTGAAGGCAGCCAGGTCTGAACTCGAGGTTAACAGCGTAATTGTCTTTAACTTTTCCGGCGATTCCCTCAAGGAAGGTAATAGAATTTGCGCTAATGCCGTAGTAGTTTCCAAAAAGTGTAAGCGGATTGGCGGCGCTCGGACCTACAAGCGTTATGCGCTTTGCGCTGTTGTCAAGCGGGAGGAGTCCATTGTCGTTTTTGAGCAAAACGATTGATTTTTCTGCGGCAGTTAAAGCGAGCTTCTGATGTTTTTCGCAGTTGATTACCGAATGTCCCAGTTTATCCCACTTGCCATTTCCTTCGGTATTGAACATTCCCAGCTTAAAGCGTGTTCGCAGAAGGCGTGTCAGGGCGGTATCAATCGCTTCTTCGGTAACCAAACCTTTTTTGTGCGCAACAGTCAGCATTGGGTATGTGCAGCCGCAGTTAAGATCGCAGCCTGCGTTCAAAGCAAGAGCGGCGGATTCCTCCGGAGAGTTTGTTACTTTGTGGTGTTCGTGGAAATCACGGATCGCCCAGCAGTCGGAAACAACATGGCCTTTGAATCCCCAGCTTTCACGAAGAGTTTCTTTTAACAGAAAATAACTTCCGCAGCACGGCTCACCCAAAGTACGATTGTATGCTCCCATTACAGCTTCTACTCCGGCATCAACAAGCGCCTTGTATGTGGCAAGATAAGTTTCATATAAATCTTTTTTGGAAACAACAGCGTCAAATGTATGACGCAGCTTTTCGGGACCGGAATGAACGGCAAAATGCTTGGCGCAGGCTGCCGCTTTTAAGTTGTCAGGATCGTCACCCTGTAAACCACGTACAAAAGCAGTTCCGATACACCCGGTAAGGTGGGGGTCTTCGCCGTAAGTTTCCTGCCCACGCCCCCAGCGAGGATCACGGAAAATATCGACATTAGGCGTCCAGAAAGTAAGCCCCCAGTACTGCCCCCGGTTTCCAAGCTTGGTTGCCTCGTTGTATTTGGCACGTGCTTCGTCGGAGATTGCTGCGGCGATTTCCTCGATAAATTTATCATCAAAAGTTGCCGCCAAAGCGATGGCTTGCGGGAACACTGTAGCGACACCCGCACGGGCAACACCGTGTAAACACTCGTTCCACCAATTATATTCGTGTATTCCCAAGCGTGGAATTGCCGGGCTGGTATACATCAACTGAGATACTTTTTCTTCAAGGGTCATCTGAGAAATCATTTCTTTTATTCTTGATTCGCGATCCATAATGCCTCCGTAGCAAATGCGTTTGTTTTAACCAGTATATACCAAAAAAGGAAATTTATCAAAGGAGTTTGCATTGTAAATGTTGCGTTGTAAACTTCACAAACTCAATAATAAATGTTAAAATGACAACAGTGCGTTTTACGCATTGAGAAAAACCATACGGAGGCGATAATGGCAGATTATTTCG
>WQWD01000097.1 GCA_009785545.1 Treponema sp.
ACGCCCATTTTTTGATTACTTGTGTTTTCCAATCGTCTTTATTATAATTAAGTATTACTGATTTGAGAATGGACTTGTGAGGTAATTATTAATTTAATTTTATATTCGATTTTAGCCGTTTTTTTTCTCGCTCTGGTCTACTTCTTAACAAAGGCAAAAAAAGAGGGTTCAGGCAACTGGATTCAATTTTTTACCAAAGGAAAAGAGGCAGGTTTTACCATTAAAGATATGGAGCAATTAAGGCGTGTCGTATCGAATTGCAGTATCAAAGATCCGGGCTCTATATTTCTTTCGCAAAAACAATTTGAAATAGTAATACGTTCTGTTGTAGATACGATCCGGCTTTCCGGAGAGAGCGATGATCCTCAGGTTCAAAATTTTCTTGCGAGACTTTTTGATTATTACAAAAAAATTGAAATGGCTGCTTCTGAAAATAAAAGCCGCATTACCAATTCACGGCAGATAAGCGAAGGGCAAGTCCTTAAAATTCTTGTTTCGGGAACCGGAGTTTTTAAATCCGAAGTTGTAAAAAATGTCGGAAATTTTCTTACTGTTTCACGTCCTGTAAGCAACAAGCGCTCCACGTCAATGCAATGGCATGGGCAAAAAATATCAATTTATTTTTGGAGAGAAGATGATGCCGGTTATGTTTTTGACACAGAAGTTGTTGATGAAGTTTTTTCTAAAGGAATTTCTTCGTTAAAAGTTGAACACGTTGCTAATCTTTCCAGAACACAGAAGCGTAAATCTATGCGTGTTAAATTTAATAAAGCGGCGTTTCTCTACCTTGTTAATGATTCCGATAATCCGCACCAGTTGGAAAAATCTCCGGGTCTTCGGTGTATGCTTGAAGATATTTCCGATTCCGGCTGTGCTTTCAGGGTTAATGGACAGGCTTCCGCCGGAATGAGGTTTAAGGTGCAATTTTCGATTAACAGAGTTCCTGTTTGTATGCCTGCTACAGTTCGTTCGGTGGATTATTTTCATGAGACAAATACTTCGATTGTCCGTATGGAATCCGATCCTCTTCCAATCGTTACCCGCAATCGCATACTGTGTGAAGTTTTTAATTTGCTTCCCGAATACGATGAAGACGAGCTGCCATTCAGGGTTTTGGAGGAAGAAGCTGACGCAGAGCAGGGCAGTTCTGTCGGTCAGATGGAGTCTGTGAATGTGTAAATATCGCTGCCTCGTTTTATTATTTGTTTTTTTGTCGTTTAACAGTTTTGGCGAAACAACTGTAGCGCAGAATTATTTGCAAAGATTTATCATGGCAGACATGACCGGAAAAATCGAGATACTTCAAAATGTATTTTCCAATCGCGCAGAGCTTAAGCAAACCCAAGCCGCTGTGCTTTATAAACATTCACTGCGTTTTGTTTTAGATAATTTTTTGAGTTTTGATGATCTTAATGACATGAATACAATTTCCGGAATTGCGATACAAGGCTTAGTTCATGAAAATCGTGTCGGAGAAATCGATGTTTTTTATGTTCTTAATCTGTTATGGGAACTTTTTAACGGATACCCTGAGCCGGAAATTAAAGCTGAAATTGCCGTTGCCTTGGGTTATATCGGGAGAGGCAATCGTGTTTTAATTGACAGCCTTAACAGTTATCTTAAAAATAAAAATGATTCGTTCAGAGCCGGTGAAACAGTTGATTATATCGTTGTATCTGCCATTATTTCCGCACTTATGGAATTAGGCGACAGCACTTCATATCCGGCTCTTTTTAGTATTATTAGTTCGAATTACCCGGAAGTAATCGTCTCAGAAGCTTTGGGTGCTTTGGAAATTATTCCCGGAGATTTATCTCGATTTTTGTTAAACGCCATTGAGACATATCCTCCCAACGAAAAATTCAGTGCGTTCAGAATTGCAACAAGCAGTGACAGGTTCAGCGTATCGGAACGAGGTCTATTGGCTGAAGCTGCTTTAACGCAGGGGCTTTTGTCTCCTATAAACGAAGGTAATGCAGATTTGGATGCGATGCGTTATGCCGCTGTTTTGGAGCTTACCCGGCTAAGATGGACTCGTGCAAACACACTTGCGATCAGGCATTTCCACCGTGTGCAGGCTGATCTTCTTCAGAACAATGTTCCCAAAGGACGCTTGCTTGAAGCAATCGCCTGTCTTGGAGCAGTCGGAAATTCAGATGCCGCCTTTATACTTGGTCTTCAGCTTGATTTAATAAACTTAGAAATGAGGGCTTCCGGATTTTATAACCCGGAAATTACTCTGGCGGTTGTCAAAGCTCTCGGTCTTATCGGTGATAATGCCGTTTTTGGAAAATTACAAACAGTTATCAATCTGCCGTTTACGGACAATATCGTCGCTGCTGCGAAGGAGGCGGCAGATCGCCTAAGATGGTAAAACCTGTTGTTTGTACTGCTATAGCTGCTGTTATTGGGTTTTATGTTTTATCTTCTGTTCATGATGTCATAACAATAATAGTATTATTGCTGTCGATTATTATTTTGTCTCTGTTTAATGTTCTGACTTCCATCGGAGAACATATCGAGAAAGAATTTGTCCGCAGTTTTAGAATCATGGCTGTTTGCTGCACGGCGTTTGCGGCAGGGCTGGTAATTGGGTTATGCGCAAACGAAGCTGGAAAAAACATAATTCGTTTTGGAATCGAAGAAAACAGAATCACCGGCATTGAAGGCGTATTACTGGAAGATCCAAGGGTTCTTCCCGGCGGCAGTATCATGGCGGCTGTTTCCTTACGTGAAAGTTTTTCTGCGAATAGCTCAAATCTTTCTGGAATGCAGGAAAGTGTGCGTGTCAGCAGCTCCGGCGAAATCACGTTATTTTTTCCGCAGGAAAATCTGGCAAGGCTGCGTGAATTCGGGCGGGGGACTCGTATTTTCGCCGAAGGCAATTTGCGTTCCACCGAGCACTTGAGGTATAGCGGCTGGAGTTTTAGTGCATATTCCCTGCATATTACACAGCCGGCTCCGGCGATTGAGCAAATGCGCACAAACATCAGGCTTAATTTGCTGGAACGTTTTGACGGAAAACAGTGGGGCGGGCTTGCGCTTGCTTTATTGGTTGGTATCAGGGATAACCTTGACTCAGGTCTTACCGCCGCATACAGGGATGCAGGGATTGCCTATGTTCTTGCGTTATCAGGTATGCACCTTGCGATAATAGCGGCTGTAATCGCTTTTCTGTTAAAAAAACCTTTGGGTTTAAAAGCCGCCTCAATTATCGGGGCTGTAATTATCAGTTTGTACTGTTTGTTTGTCGGGCCTATGCCCAGTTTAATTCGTTCGGCTATTATGTATCTGTTAGGTGTAATCGCTGTACTTGGGGCTCTGCCAAAAAAATCAATTCCGATTTTAAGTCTGGCATTTTTAATACAAATAATTGTAATGCCGTCATCAGGAAACACAATTTCATTCATGCTTTCTTACCTTGCTCTTTTGGGAATACTGATAACCAGCCGTCATGTTGTGTGTATTTTCAGGGGACTCATACCTGATTTTGTTTTACAGCCTTTCGCTATGTCTGTTGGAGCATTTTTAGCGACAGCCGCCATTTGCAGCTTTTTCTTTGGTTTTATCGCTCCAATTGGAATAATTGTCAGCCTTGTAATTATCCCTCTAATAACAATTTTTATGATAGGCTCAATGATTTGGCTTGTATTGGATTTGTTGTCAATATCATTTATTCTTGATTTTCCGCTTTTGTGGATATACCGCTTAATGGAAATGGTTATATCTATTGCGGGCAATGTTCCGGGTATCAGAGCCGACCCATTTATTGTACTTGTTGTTTCGCTTGTTTTATTGGCCTTAATAACGTTTCTTGATTTCAGACGCAGAGAAGGGATACTCAAACTTAAACCGTTTTCTTGAAAAGAGAGGCTGTCCCAAAACTTCAGTTTTTGGGACAGCTTCCTTAGATTTAAATGAAAAAGCGGCATTTATGACGCTTTTTCGGAAGCCTGCCTCAAAACTGACCGAGTTTTGGGACAGGCTCAAGAACTAAAGAATATTTTTAAAATAACCTATACAATATCTATATGCTTAACTACAACTCAGCCGCAGCCCTTCGAACGTTCCTTGATCAAGAAGGCTTGGGAATGCAGAAAAAGTTCGGACAAAATTTTTTGATAAACCCAAAAATCAGACAGACGCTTGTCGAGGCGCTTGGGGCAAAAAGCGGCGATGAAGTGTGGGAAATCGGACCGGGGCTTGGTGCAATGACAGCGCTTCTTCTTGAAAAAAGTTTTTCCGTTAAAGCGTTTGAAATCGATTTGGGGTTCATCCGTGTTTTAAAAAAATTATTCGCCGAAGAAAACCGCTTTGAATTAATCGAAGGGGATGTGTTAAAAACATGGCAGCAAGAAACGCCTGCTCCTTTTTTGTTAGGCAATCTTCCGTACAATGTTGCCGCAACGCTCTTGGCGAATTTCATCGAAAAGGGCTGCGTTTTTTCCCGCATGGTTGTCACTGTTCAAAAAGAAGTTGCTCTTCGCATGACGGCGGCGGCTGGTTCCAAGGATTATTCGTCTTTTTCGGTATTGTGCGCTTCTGTGTACAATACAAAACCACTGATGACAATAACGCCTTCTTCGTTTTTTCCGCAGCCTAATGTTGACAGCATGGGAGTTCTGCTCGAAAAAAAACTGCCTGTTAAAAACGGAGAGCCGTCGGAGTACCCAGAATACCCAAAGGTTTTTTACCCGCTTGTCCGTTCGCTTTTTGCCGCCAGAAGAAAAACGGTTAAAAACAACCTTTTTAGTTTTTTGCTTTCCCGAAAACAGGTTTTTAGCCAAGGGAAACCATTGACAGACGAAATGACAAGGGAAATGTGTACTGCAATTTTGGAAGAAAACGGGATAAAAGAAAACCAAAGGGCGGAAAATATGGGGATTGATGAATTTTTGTCACTTGCAAAAACCCTTGAGAATATGCGAATATATAGGTAAGGAAGATCAGAGTTTGACAGTTGCCGAGAATTTCGCCAAAATACAGGAGCGTGTTTTTAAGGTTTGCGATTCGGTTGGCAGAAACCCTGATGATGTAACCATCATGGGGGTTACCAAGTTTATACCAAAAGAGCAGATCATCGAGGCTTACAACGCCGGTGTTCGTTATTTCGGTGAAAGCAGGGTGAAGGAAGCGGCGGAAAAATTTGCCGGTTTAAAAAAAGAGTTTCCCGGCTCTCAGCTTCACTTAATTGGCTCTTTGCAGCGAAATAAAGCGAAGCAATCGCTTGCCTTGTTTGATTGTATTCAGTCGGTAGACAGGATAGCGCTAATCGAAGAGCTGGTAAAGCAAGCTTTGTTAAGGCAGACTTGCAGGGAAAACGAGTTTGTAAAGCAGACTCCGAGTCATATTTTGTTTGAGCTTCATACGGGAGAGGAAACAAAAAACGGTTTTCCAAACCTTGATGAATTGTTCAGGGCGGCGGAATTGGCTTTGAACAGCTCATGTCTTAAACCGTTGGGGCTTATGACGATGGCTCCGTTTACCGCCGATACTGCGTTAATTCGTGCTTCGTTTAGAAGGCTTGTTACCGCTCGGGATGAATTGGAAAAGCGTTTTCCTTCGGGAAATTCAGCTTTAAAAAACTGGGATATTCTTTCCATGGGAATGTCAAATGATTTTGAAATTGCCATAGAGGAAGGCTCTAATCTTTTAAGGATTGGCAGCGCGATATTTAAGGAATAGAGGACAATGAATAAAGGGCAAGAAATAATGAAAAATTTCGTTTTGATATTTTTAGTTTTCTCATTGTTGTTGACGCCTTTATCGCAGGCGGCAGCTCAGGCTCACATTCAGGTTCAGGAAGAAGAAAGAGAATTGCTTGGCGGTTTTGACGTAACAGGTTTTCCTCAATGGGCAAAAGATCTGCGCCGTTGGAACATCATTACCTTCGGGCTTTTTCCATTCAGTATGTTTTTTACAACATTCACTACTGATATGATTCGCTGGAACAATGCCAATAATTTTGATTTTTCATCAGCGGGAAGGCGTTATGCGCCATGGCCGTTAAAATCTGCAGGCGGTGCAGAATTGACAAGTGATGAATACAGGCGGGTTGTTTTGATTGCTGCCGGATTGGCGGCAAGTGTCGCTCTTGTTGATTTAGCAATTGTCAGAATCAGACGGGGCAATGAACGCCGCCGCCTTGAAGCCAGACCTGCAGGAACAATAGTTATCGAACGAGTACCAATGTTTGTTTCCGAAGAAGATGAAGCCGAAATCAGCGTTTATGATCATCCTGACAATTTTAATGATGACGAATAATGCCGTTAAATATTTCATACACAATCGAAGATGAACTTTCCGAAAAATTAAGACTTGATCGCTATATATCTGAGAATTTAAAATTGTTTTCCCGCTCTCAAATTAAATCAAGAAACTTAAAAGCAAAACTCAATGGAAAGGAAATTAAATTTTCCCGCCTTGTAAAACCAAAAGATATTCTGGAACTAACATGGGAAGAATTACCCCCCATCGCTCTTATCCCTGAGGATATACCTCTGGAAATTGTATATGAAGATGACAACTGCATAGTTATAAACAAGCAGCAGGGATTGGTGGTTCACCCGGGAGCCGGAAACAGGCAGGGTACTTTGGCAAATGCGCTCTGTTACAGAAGGCTTCAGCGGGGAGAAGCGCAAGTTACAGGCATACGCCCGGGAATCGTACACCGTCTTGACAAGGAGACATCGGGTATAATTATCGCTGCCTGGAACGAAAAAACTCACGCCGCTTTAAGTGAACAATTTAAAACCAGACAAGTAAAAAAACTTTATTTAGCGATTGTCTGCGGTATTCCAAAAGAAACAAAAGGACGCATAGAAACTTTTATCGCAAGAGATTCCAAAAACCGTAAAAAATTCGCAGTTTCACCTAACGGAAAACACGCAATAACGTTATTCAAAATATTAAAACAATGGAAAAATCATTCGTTTGTTCTTTTGCGCCTGAAAACAGGGCGTACTCATCAGCTTCGTGTTCATTTACGCCACATTGGCTGCCCCATACTGGGTGACTCAATTTATGGGATTGGGGACAAACAATTTCCGGGAGCGGGTTTAATGCTTCACTCTAAAAGTTTGGCAATTACTTTGCCGGAAGAAGCCGAACAAAGAGTTTTTTTGTCTGCATTGCCTCAGCGTTTTATTGATATTATAGAAAAATTAAATAACATTGAGGGTGTTTATGGATAATCCGTATATTCTGTATGAAAACAATGATTTTGCGGTTGTCTTTAAGCCGCCTAAAATGCACACAACTCAAAGATCAAATATCAAAGAAGAAAAAACAAAAAACAAAGAAACATACGAGACTCTTTTTGAATGGTATTTAAACAATTCATCTTCTGTTTTTGATGTTATGCACCGGCTTGATTTTGAAACTCATGGACTTGTGTTGTTTGCCAAAAACGAGAAAACATACAATTTTTTAAAATCAGCGCAGGATAAAGGAGAATTTGTTAAAGAATATTCTGCTGTTTGTATTTTAGCCGGCAATGAAAATAATTTAGAAGGTTTTCCTGAATTTAAAACTAATCTATCCGGCAGCCCTTTAATAATCGAGAGTTATTTTCGTCCCTACGGGCCCGGCAGAAAACTTGTCCGTCCGATAATTGATTACGGCAAAAAACACAAAGAAATTGCAAAAGACAAGGGCGGTTTTTACCGTACAGAAATATCCAATATTGACGGCAGCGTGTTTACAGTGCGGATTAAGCGTGGGTTCAGGCATCAGATTCGCTGCCACCTCTGCTGGGCAGGTTTCCCGATACTAAATGATCCACTTTATTCGTGCCAAACAAATCAAGAGCCGCTTCCCCCAAGCGAGATTCACGCTGCCAGTGTTCTGTCCTATTCAAATGACACAATGTTCGATAAGTTAATTCCTTATGTTATAAGGAATTACGCATTTTGTGATTATCAAAACCGAATAGGACAGAACACTAGCATACTTGCTTTGCGTTCTCATGCGCTTTTTTTCCCTGATCCTTTCGGCGGCAAGCAATGTGAGTTTAAAATAGATCCTTTTACTTAGATCTTAACGAATAAAGCGGTGACAGACATCAAAAAATAGTTTATAATATTTGTATGTTACCAAAACTCATAAAACATATACTTAACGAAAACCCTCAGTCTCAGGATGTTGAAGTATCCGGCTGGGTTAGAACAAAAAGGGACATGAAAAACCTTGTCTTTGTGGAAGTAAACGACGGCTCCTGTTTTGCCAGTATTCAATGCACATTTGATCGGGGAGCGGGAATAAACACGCAAACCGAAGACGCTCTTACATCTTTAACGACGGGTGCGTCTGTAAAAATTGCCGGCAA
>WQWD01000098.1 GCA_009785545.1 Treponema sp.
CTTAAGACAGGCGAAGTATAGTCAATTAACTTTATTAATTGACTATTTCCGATTGTAAATACTTATTGTACAAGGAATTATTCAATTCCTTGTACAATAAGTAAAATTAAAGGAGTATATCAAATCATTTTCAATGAAACAATATTTTGCAGGTCTTTCACGGTCTGAAATAAATCAACACCTCTCCTATCTTCCCGGTTACCGCTCAAAACAAATTTACAAATGGATAATAAACGGAGCGGATGATTTTGAACAAATGACAGACCTTCCTGCCGCTCTGCGCTCTGAAATATCTTCCCGGTTTAGTTTGTTTTCGAGTATTGTTTCAAGTAACTTAGGAGACAAGTTTACCAAAAAAATTATTCTTACACTTTATGATGAATCTAAAATAGAAGCTGTTCTTTTAAACGACGGAAAAAAACGTTTTACAGCTTGTATCTCGACACAAGTTGGCTGCCCTGCCGGCTGTCTTTTTTGCAAAACCGGCTCTTTGGGTTTTAAACGCAATCTGGAAAGTTTTGAAATTGTCGAGCAATTTTTACATTTAAAACGTCTGAATGGCGGGCAAATTGACAACATCGTTATAATGGGAATGGGTGAACCGCTTTTAAATTCAGAGAACCTAAAAAAAGCTCTTGAAGTTTTAAATGATAAAGACGGGCTCTGTATTTCAAGGCGGAGAATCACGGTTTCTACCTGCGGTATCATCGAAGGCATTTTTAATATCGCAAACAATCTGCCTTTCTCAAAATTAGCCCTTTCATTAACCACAGGCGATGAAGATTTACGCCGAAGGCTCATGCCAATTTCCGCCTCAAATCCTCTTGATAAAATCAAAAAGGGGCTTATACTTTTTCAGCAAAACGGCGGCGGACGTATCACTCTTGAAATTCCGTTACTAAGCGGGATCAACACCCGTAACAAAGATGCAGCTTCCATAGCGTCATTCGCTAAAGGGCTTGATTATGTTGTAAACCTAATCCCCTGGAATCCTGTCGAAGGTCTTGAATTTGAAGGCAGCCCAATCCGTGAATGCGGCAACAAAGAGACTCAAGACTTTATTCAAAGACTTGAAACCTATGGTTTAAAGGTAACCACACGCCGGCACAAAGGCCGCTCAATTTTAGGAGCCTGCGGACAGTTGGGAGAATAGGCTTGTTGGGTTAGTTCCCTCAATCACCTTAAAATAAATTCTGAGGCGGTTCTTGCCTGGTTTTCGTTGTTAAAGATGTCCATTACATCTTCTCTCAGCCAGCCAGAAATTGTGTTGCTGCCTTGTACGATGTCGCCTGTTAATACCCAAGTAACAAAACCGCTTTGCGTTCTTATTATTTCCCGCCTTGCTATTTTGACAAGGGAGCCCCTTCGTAAATACCCAATGGAAGGGCTGTTTACCGCAGGCTCGGCGCTGATGTGTGTAAAAGATGTGGTGATTACGCCAAAACCTATATAGTCCCTTGAAAGAGGTGAAGTTAATGGGGGGGGAGCGGATACTTCTCCATTTCTTCCAATGCAAGAAACAAAGAACAAAGAACAAAAAACAAAGAGCAGCGAATAAAAGCATAATTGACGAAATGTGTGTTTTTTAGTTATTCTTGTGTTAGTGAAAATATTAAGTGTTTCGGTTTTTGTTATCATCTTATTTTTATTCTCGGCAATAAAACCTTCGATAATAAATGCCGAAAATACCAGAAATTATGGTTTTTCGGCAGGAACTGCTTTTGGAGTTGTTTTCGGGGAATCTTTTGAGCTTGTATACCCCGGTAATGATACTAAAGGCGAATTACTAAGTGAATTGACATGGGAAATGAAACCTGTGTTTTATTTCGGGCTTTACGGACAGTTCGCAAGAAGAAATCTTACCTCAGCGCCAGGCTTTTTTGCGTCTTTTCTTTTTAAGGTTGGACTTCCGGGAGATTCAGGGGTTCATGAAAACCGTGACTGGATGTCTGCTGTAAACGCAGAGCTTACTCATTTTTCGACACATACTAACAGAACGGACAGATTTTTTTGGCTTGACGTTGATTTGGGCTTTTCAATTCCGATCAGACAGAGTTTCTTTGTAAAACCTTTTTTAAACTTTTCCTGGATGCATTTTGCTTTTTCGGGAAGAGACGGGCATGGGCAATATGCGATAGAAAGCAGTCCCGGAATATTCTATCCAATTGATGATATGCCTCGTATAGTTCAATTTAATGGTCTTGCTATCACATATCAACAGGATTGGCTGATATTAGCGGCAGGTCTTACAGCTGGAACAACTATTTTGTCCCCTTTTACTTTGGAATTATCCTTTAAAATGAGCCCTTTAACTTATTGCATAGCGGTTGATCACCATTTCCATAGAGCCGTTACTTTTTATGATTTTACAAGCTTCGGCCTATTCATTGAGCCAAGTATCAGAGCTTCCATGCCTTTTGGCAATTTTGATATTTTATTTGAATTAACCTATAGGTTTATCGGCAGAACCAGAGGACCGGCGTTCAGAGAATATGCGACTAACATAGGAGTTTTTGTACCAAGCGGAGAAGCTGGGGCTGCTCTATCTTTAATGAACAGCCGTTTTATTATCAGATACCGTATTTGACCTATAAAAAGACTAATTCGCCAAACAAAAAATGTAAAATAGCAACAGCCATAAGCGCAATGCCTATCGATTTTCTGAAAACTAAAAGATTTGTTCCAATTTGTTCCAGTTTAGCCGACTTAAACGAGCTTTCATGGCGGTAAATGCCAAAAATAAAGATAATCCCGGTAATTATCCCAGCGGCGGCAGGAACCAAGTCGCCGATAACATACGTTGCGGAACCATCAGCTCCCGCTAAAGGAGAAATCAATTTTAAAACGCCTACCACCGCGCTTATTATACCCAAAACCAGATAAAAAAGAGGATTACTGACTGAAAAATACGGCTTTTTAATCCCATCATTACTGTCGGTAAAAAGCACATACCCGGCTAAACCATTGCAAAAAATAGACAAAAAATACAACTGGATCATTTTATATAAATAACACAAAAAATTGGTTTTGTCAATAGCATTCTCGCTTGACAAAATTTTCAATTTTTGGTAAGTTTAACAAAGAAACCAAAAGGTTTTGCGGCCTTGGTGGAACTGGTAGACACGCTAGCTTGAGGTGCTAGTGCCGAGAGGTATGGAAGTTCGAGTCTTCTAGGCCGCAATACTTGAGTATTCAAAAATCCAAAGAACAAAAAACTCCACCACGTTAGACCGCAATACTATTAACTTATGAGATTTTTTCCGGTTCGGAACTCTTCAAAACCAAGTTCAAAATTATACCAATAACAACCGCTATCGCTACACCAAGCCTGTCAATAGGGAGGTTTGCTTCGCCAATGGGGATTGTTATAGCCGGACCAAAACGAAGACCAAGTCCTATTACCAACATAACAGCTACGATGATACAATTTTTCATATCGCCAAGATTAATTTTGTCATCAACAAGGTTTCTGATACCAACTGCGGCGATCATTCCGTAAAGAATAAATGACGCTCCGCCTATAACCGCTTCTGGAATCCAGTAAATGGCAGAAGCCACTAACGGGCTGAATCCTAAAAGAGCGGCAAATACACCCGCTAAAATTAATGGCCATGCGTTAAATACCCTTGTCAAAGTTACAAGGCCGACATTTTCCGAATAAGTTGTAGCGGCGGGCGAACCAATAAATCCCTGAAAAATTGTCGCAACGCCGTCTCCTGCCAAAGTTCTGGCAAGACCCGGTTCTTTGATATAGTCATTTCCGGATTGGCGGGAAAGAATAACCATATCCGCAATATGTTCGGCAATAGTAGCGAACACAAAAGGAAACATTATTAAAATTGGAATTAAGTTAAAAGTTGGAAGCATAAAGACAGGCATACCGATTGCTCTCCAGTCGGCGCGATCAATCCTGGCTGCCTGAGCCGTACCATGAACATCTATGCCTAAAACAAAATGCATAAAAACGGCAGCTATTGTTCCTACAACTATACCGATCAATATAGGCGTAATTTTAAATAAACCTTTTCCCCATATTGCGGCAATAATAATCGCAATGAGCGTAATTAAAGCCAGCGGTAAATTATGAGCCGACATTGAAATAGCAAAAGGAGCGAGCATAACACCGATTAAAATAACAGTAGGAGCCGTTACCACCGTAGGCATAAACCGCATAACTTTTTCTACACCTAAAAACTTAATCAACAGCGCAACAACAAGGTAGAAAATTCCGGCAATTAAAATACCGCCTGTAGCATCCGAAAGAGGATTTCCACCGCCGGTTACGACATTAATACCTGCCATAAAAGCAAATGATGAACCCAAAAAAACCGGCACTCCCATAGCCCATGTACGGCCTTTTTTCTTTTGGATAAGATGAAACATTATAGTTCCAACACCAACACCTATAAGCGTCACTTGAACACTCAAGCCCGTTATAAGAGGCACTAAAATAGTAGCGCCAAACATCGCAAAAAGATGTTGAAGCCCCATAAGCGCTATTCTTGCTTTTGTTAATTTTTTGTCCATAAAACAACTCCCCTAAAATTTCAAACATTAAAATTTTTTACAATTATATTACAAATTAGGTTAAATGGGAAGCGGTCAATTATTAGTCAAACAATGAAGGGGCAGAATTATCAGGTTTGGCATTTTTAGATTGTTTAATTTTTACGTTATCAATATCCACACCGGCTAAAGCCATTTTTTTCCATTGGCAAAGGATGTTTAATGCCTCAAGCGGCGTCATTTGCTCAGGATCGATACTTTTAAGTATTTCTTCGAATCTTTCGTCTTTTTGCTTTGTTTTTTGCGTATCTTTCGGCAAACTATCATTAACCTGCGCCAAAGGCAAGTTAACGACACTGTCGTTTTTGCCAAAAGTGCCGCTTAAATCAACGTCACGTGCCTTTAAAAGAGCCATGATTTGCCCGGCTCTTTCCAGAACTTCCCTAGAAAGACCCGCTAAACGGGCAACATGAATACCGTAAGATTCGGCAGTGGGACCGTTTTTAAGTTTTCGTAAAAAGACAATCTTTTCGCCTTGTTCTAAAACTTCCATAGAGCGGTTTGCCATACGCTGATTTGAGATTAACGACAATTCATGAAAATGGGTAGCAAAAAGCGTTCTGCATTTTATTCGGTTTAAAAGTTCTTCACTTACAGCCCAAGCGATTGAAAGACCGTCATTGGTTCCTGTCCCTCTGCCGACTTCATCCATTATAACAAGGCTTTTTTGCGTAGCTGTATTTAATATAAACGCTGTTTCATTCATTTCGACAAGAAACGTCGACTCCCCTCTCGCAAGGTTATCCGACGCTCCCACTCTGCAATAAACACGATCACACAAACCAACAGACGCTTCCCTTGCGGGAACAAAACTTCCCATTTGCGCCATGATCGTGATAAGAGCAGCAGAACGCAAATAAGTGGATTTCCCCGCCATGTTAGGCCCTGTTATCATAGCAAAAGAGATTTCGTTCTCTGCTTCGAGCAGAGGCGACTGTTCACCTTTCTTTTCTCCTTCTCCTGTTGAGAGCAAAATATCGTTGGGAATGTATTCGCCCCGGCTAAGGTGCGCCTCAACAACAGGATGGCGGCCTTCGTAGATTTCCAGTGTGCCGCTTTCGTTTAACTGAGGGCGTGTCCAACACCTGATTGACGCAGCTTTTGCCATTGCTCCTGCCGCATCGATCTCCGCAAGCCTTTGGGCGGCGTTTAAAAGCAGGAAAAGTCTTTTTTTTGTTTCTTCTCGGATTTCCAGAAACAGTTTTTTTTCAAGTTCGATTATTTTGTCAGACGCTCCATTTATTTCAGATTCTAAAGCACCAAGGCGATCTGTTGTAAAACGCTCTCCTCCGGCGATTCCCTGCCGCCTGATAAAATGTTTAGGCACTCGTGAAAGGTTTACTTTTGTTACCTCAAAAAAATAACCGATCAGACGGTTATAACGAATTTTAAGAGTTGGTATACCTGTAATGAGCTTTTCTTCTTCAAGATACTCTTCAAGAATCTGCCTTGAATTATCCCTCATTGAACAAAGGGTATCCAATTCTTCGTTGAAGCCGGTTTTTATAAGATTGCCTTCGTTTAAAGCAACCGAAGGTTCTTCTGTTATAGCTTTTTCCAACAGAGCTTGAATATTTTCAAGCGAGTCAAAGCCGTCAATTCCAATGTCATCACTTTCAAAACAAAATTGACCGGAAATTGTCTGACTGACTTCACGAAACAAAACAATGCTGTTTTTTACAGCCAGCATATCCCTGCTGTGCGCTTTATCCATGGCAAGTCTTGAACAAAGACGCTGGAGATCGGGAGTTTTTCCCAAAAGTTCACGTATTTTACCTAAACAATTTTGATCCCTGTAAAGGTGTTCAACTATGTCAAGCCGGTTATTTATTTTGTTTAAATCACGCAGAGGGTGAAGAAGGCGTCTTTTTAAAAGCCTTCTGCCCATAGAACATCGTGTTTCGTTTAACACTTCAAAAAGCGAAAACCGCTCTCCCCCGTCTCTTTGGTTATATAAAAGCTCTAAGTTGCGCTGCGTAGATTCATCAAGGCCTAAGTATTCAAGATCATGGTATACCTTAATTGTTTTTATGTGCGGCAAAATGGTTTTTTGCGTTGTATCGATATAATCAAACAGAGCACCTGCGGATACAATTTCCGGGCTTCCCTCTTCCAAACCAAAACTTTTAAGATTGGCAAGTCCAAATTGTTTTTCCAGTCTTTGTTTTGCAGCAGCCGGATCAAAAAGCCAGTCAGCATGGCGATTTAGTACAATACTTCCAGACCCGCCGCCGCCGTAATTGGAATCGCTTCTTTCGTAAATCGCCGCACAAACAGAATTTGAGTTATCTTTATCTTCTTCCAGTAAAGATTCCTGAATTATCAATTCTTTAATCGTCACACGCTGGAGCTCCTGGCGTAACATTTGACCTTGATTTTTACTGAAAAAAGTCGCAAAAAAGTCGCCTGTAGAAAGATCGATATACGAAAAAGAAAGAACAGTCCCCACAGAAGCAAGACACCCCAAATAATTGGCGCTTCCTTTTTCCAAAAAATCTTCATCAACTGTCGTGCCGGGAGTAATTATTTCAACAACATCACGCTCAACCACCTTAACGCCTTTTTCAGGAGCTGTTAGCTGTTCGCACATTGCAATTTTTTTTCCGAGTTTTAAAAGTCTGGCTATATATGTTTTTGCCGCATGATACGGAACTCCGCACATTGGAACCCCGTTTCTGCTTGTAAGGACAATATTTAAAAGAGAAGAAACTTCAACAGCGTCTTCTCCGAACATTTCGTAAAAGTCGCCCAGCCTAAAAAAAAGAATATTTCCTTCGTATTGTTTTTTTATGCGCCTGTACTGCTCCATCATTGGACTTACTTTTTGCGACGCCTGCATTTTACAACCTTTAGATATGAGCCTGTTCCAAAATTAGTTTCTGGCTCTTGTCTGCATACTTTGAATTACTCTGTCTGTAATATCAATTGCATTGCTAAACCACAATACGCTTGGGTTATTATGCAGATTCAAAACTATGCTAAAACCTTCTCTTTCCGCAACAAATCTAATCTCATCCTGAAGCTGATTTAAAAACGACGGAGTTTGCATAAGGCGGCTTCGTTCATTTTCTATTTCGGTTGTTCTTGTTTGATGAAAATCTCTTAAAAATTCTGTCCGCCTTTGTATCAGGTTTTCCAACCTCAGAGCTTCAGAGTCATTATTATTCAAAACAGCGTCAGCGTGTCTGGATCTGAGATCCTGTATCTCGCCGGTTAATCTTTCGATGTCGCTTTGAAACCTCGCTATACGTTCTTCCAATTGCCGGACATCCCGAGACAGATGAAAAAACGCAGCGTAAATTCGCGGCAGGTCTATTACCGCAATACGGGTAATTTGCTGACCAAAAATAAAAACCGTGCCGCAAAAAAACAATACCGATAAAAACAAAACTTTCTTTAACATAAAAACCTCTATATAGTCCTTTTTTGATTTATTATTATTGCGCTAACATAAATGAAACGACAAGATCCATTCCCCTTCCCTCACGATTCCCGCCAAAGAGCGCTCCGGACTGCCATTGAACTTCGCCGTCTATAATTCTAAACCGTCTTGCCAAACTTAAACGGATCGGGAATTGCGGAATTGTAAAGCGTATACCTCCGCCATAACTAAACCTAAGTCTTTCCCAGCTA
>WQWD01000099.1 GCA_009785545.1 Treponema sp.
AAACTACTGCTCCATGGCAGTCCAACTGGCAATGGGCAATCTGCTCACCGACAAATACGCCGAAGGCTTCCCTTATCACCGATTTTACGCAGGCACAGAAAACGTAGATGCCATCGAAACACTGGCTGCTGAAGAAGCGTGTAAACTTTTCGGTGCAGAATATGCCAATGTGCAGGCGCATTGCGGCGCTGACGCAAACTTGCTGGCTTTCTGGGCAATCATGGCAACACGGCTGGAAAGCCCTCTCTTGGAAAAATGGGGAGAAACTAATCTCTACAAACTTAACGATTCCCAATGGAATGAACTTAAAGCCGCTTTCGGGAACAAACGGCTTTTGGCTTTGGATTACTACTCCGGCGGACATCTCACACACGGATACCGTTACAATCTTTCGGGGCGTATGTTCGACGTTCACACTTATTCGGTTTCCAAAGAAAACGGTTTACTTGATTATGACGAGATCGAAAAACAGGCAATGACTGTTCGGCCGTTCATCCTGCTTGCAGGTTATTCGGCTTATCCAAGAGAGATCAATTTTAAACGCATGAGAGAAATCGCCGACAAGTCCGGCGCAGTTTTTATGGTAGACATGGCTCACTTCGCAGGTCTTGTCGCCGGCAAGGTTTTTACAAACGAAAACGATCCTGTTAAGTGGGCGCACGTTGTAACAAGCACAACACACAAAACATTACGCGGCCCGAGGGCTGGTCTTGTGCTTTCGACAAACGAATTCGCCGAAGCGCTCGACAAAGGATGTCCGCTGGTAATGGGCGGCCCTCTTCCTCATGTGATAGCTGCAAAAGCAGTAGCGTTCCGAGAAGCCGCCACACATGAGTTCAGGCAATATGCGCAGCGAGTTGCAGAAAACTGCAAGGCTCTGGCGGCTTCGTGTTTGGACAACGGGCTTGACGTACTCACAGGCGGAACAGATAACCACCTATTATTAGTAAACGTTCATAAAGCAGGACTTACCGGAAGGCAGGCTGAAACAGCTCTCCTTGATTGTCACATAACGCTTAACCGCAACAGCCTTCCCAACGACCCCAACGGTCCGTGGTACACTTCCGGGATAAGAGTGGGAACCGCCGCTGCCACTACACTCGGCATGGGAAAAACCGAAATGACGGAAATCGGCGCACTGATAGCAAAAGTAATCAAAGGCACAACTCAAGCCCCGGACAAAAAAGACCCGTCAAAAAACAGCAAAGCGAAATTCATCACAGACCCAAATGTTAAAACCGAAGTTCAAGAGCGTGTAAAGGCTTTAATGGAAAAATTCCCCGTATACCCCGAGCTTGAACTGGAATTGCTAAAACGTTTTTTTGTAAAATAGAATTGTATAGAAAATTTGTGAGGGAACTACCGAGTGACCTCACAAATTTACTTCTTCTTTGCCTGCTTCTCACGGATAAATGTATCAAAAATATAAAACAATACCGGGTCTATCTTTACAACTTTTTCGATAAACTCGGCGTGCATCATATCCAGAGCTTCTTCGGACTCCATTGGTTTGCGGTAAACACGATTGGGATCTGTCAGACTGTCAAACACATCGATTATCTCCAGAACTTTTGCGGGAAAGTACGCAAGCGCCTGGTAGTCCAGCATGGGTTCCAATTCGTAAGCGATACAGTAATCCTGCTTTGCCGAAGGGTTTAACAGTTTGTACTGTTGAAGATAAGTGCGAAAATATCCGTAACCCGAAGCGTCTCCGTAATACTCATGATGATACCCGGTAATAAGCGCAGCTTCCATCGGGTAATTAGTTTTATTTATAACCGATTTGTAACCTTGTTTTACATGATCGACAACTATATTACGATCATAAGAACCTTCACCTTCGTGATACTCCACAGCCGATGCCTTGCCAATATCATGGATCAAAAAACCTACAGCCCACTTGTTGTAAACTTCGGGCGGAATGTCCCTCATGCCGCCAAGAAATACACGCTCAAGAATAACATCGTCAGTATCAAGGTGAGGAAGCAGCTTCAGATAATACTTGCGAAACTTTGACGCAAACGTTATGCGAAGTTTTTGAATAGCTCTGGATGTATGAACCAAATTGTTAAAGTAAGCAAAAAAGGCAAGCCCATTAAGAAAAACCCGTGTCATGTGCTGGACAATAGTTCCGTTGGATTTTTCTACAAGCGTGTTAACAAGTTCATTGTTAAAAACATCTTCTGATATGAGCTGCACAGATGATTTAACCATTTCTGTTGTGTTGTCTACAATTTCCTGAGTCGCTTTTTTTGCGGCGTCATCTGCGAGGCGCAAAGCGCCTTCGATAATCGCATGGTTTATCATTGCGGCATTTTTTGTTGAATCAACAAGCGCTTCGGCAATGGCTTCTTTGTCTTCGCTTTTTGAGACAAGAAGTTCATCAAGACGGCTCTTTTCTTTCTTGAGCTGCTCTATCATTTCTTCGGTTGTCATTTCGGCAAATGATGTATATTCGTCTCCAAAACTATTGTATTCTACTTCATGAATTTGTTTATTCCCTGGCGAAGTCGGCAAAGCCGGCGAGGCCGGCGAGGTCTGCAAAGTTGGCAAGGCTGGCGAAGCCTGCGAAGCGGTTACGTTATCCCAAGCACCTATTTTTACAGCGGATTTTTCTTTAATTATATCGAGGTTTTCTCCGGTAAAATAATATTCCCAATCACCGGCGGATTGCCAAAAGTTTTCTTTGTTGTCGTTTAAAACTTTAAATGGCATAAGCCGTTTTTTTTTGGCAGATCTGTTAACGCATAAAACAGGGATTTCTTCGTTTAATATAATTTCGATATAGGGTTTATTAACACCGCCCCCGTCAGGAAGCGACAATACTTTAGATAAAGGTATTATTATGTTTTTTCCCTGCATACTTAATATTATATGGATATTGCACTTTTTAGCAAGCAAACTGACAAACAAACAGACAAGAAAACAGGAAAATTTGTTATAAAACAAAAATACGGCTTAAAAGTTATAGCAGTTTTTTGAAAATTTGATTAGTTTTGAAAAAGCCTCATATCAAAAAAGAATATTGAAAAAAAAGCAAATATGTGGTAAGCTAACAATGTAAGGAAATTTAAAAAAGTTGCAGCAAAATATTTTACCTTAAGGATGGTTTTTTATGAGATTATTAACCAGATCTGATTTTGATGGACTTGCTTGCGGAGCGCTTTTGTATCACTTAGGGCTTATTCAAGAATGGAAATTCGTACACCCCAAGGATATTCAGGATGGATTGGTAGAAGCCACTGATAACGATGTTTTAGCAAATATTCCCTATATTAAGGGTTGTAAAATTTGGTTTGATCATCATTCCAGCGAATCTGAGCGTTTAGGCGCTGAAACCCACTTTGAAGGTATGTCAAAACTTGCCCCAAGCTGCGCCCGTGTTATTTACGAATACTACGGTGGTGATGAAAAACTTGGTAAATTCGCCGAAATGATTCAATATGTTGATAAAGTTGATTCAGGAAACCTTACTTCTGACGAAATAATCAACCCAAAAGGCTGGATACTCTTGGGATTTATCATGGATCCCCGTACAGGTTTAGGGCGTTTCCGTGATTTTACCATCAGCAACTACGATTTGATGGAAAAACTTGCGGCGGCGTGCGGTGAAAAAAACATAAACGAGATATTAGCCATGCCGGATGTAAAAGAACGTATCGATTTATATGTCAAACATACCGATCTTTTCATAGATATGATAAAAACCCATACAAAAATTGAAAAAAACGTAATTTTTGTAGATTTCCGTGGTGTAGAAACAATTTACGCCGGAAACCGCTTTGTTATCTACACACAATACCCCGAGCAAAATGTTTCGGTTTGGGTAGTTGACGGTCGAAACAAAACAAATGTCGCAATAACTGTAGGGCACAGCATTATAAACCGCACTAGCACAACAAATGTAGGCTCGCTCATGTTATCTCACGGCGGAGGCGGTCACAAGCAAGTCGGCACTTGTCAAGTCCCGTACGCCGACGCTGACGCAGCTATCACTGATATAATAGAAAAACTTAAAGAATAGCATGAGTTAAATGAGGCAATGCAAAATAACCGAGTTTTGCAAGAGGCTAAAATACTTCGTTATTGAGCCTGTCAGAAAGCCAGTTTAGAAGCGCCTCCGCACGATTTCTCAGGGAGTTCCCGACTCGATCTCCCGTTCCGGGCAAAGAGGCGGCTCGTGCCATCGAAACTGCGTAAACCAAAATGCCGTCTCCGCAGTCGATTAAAGCAACAATCGACCGCAGATTTCCCCTTCCTATCAACGGAATAATTCCAAAGCTTAAAGCCGTAACATTTTCCTGAACAAAAAAAATGGCGGTTGGAGTAACTCTAAAATCATAACGATACACATTATCGCCAAAAGTTAAGTCTCTCTGCCTCGCAAACAAAGTCAACTCTTCCGGCGGTCTTGCAAAAACTGGATCAGGCAATGACCGTCTGGTTTGCGCCCCGTCAATTACAACGGAATAATCATAAAAAACACGCATGGCATTCCGGCTGGCGGAAAAGTATTGAACGCCGGTCAACGAGCTAATCGCCGTCAACTGATTGAACACCCCAATTTTTTGCACCGGATCCCAGCCATTCGCTTCAGATCGATGCGTATCGGGCTTTTGAAACCAATACAAACCTTCGATCATCATGCCGGGATTCAGCGCCCTTTTTGTTTCCTCGACGAATTGCCTCAACTCATCATTGTAAGGCACTAATCTTACCGCCGGGTTCCTCAACTGCGTTTCAAATATCCGTGAATTTTCCGATTCTCGCAATTCCCGCATTCTCTCGGCAGAAATCAAGCTTTCAATCGGAACAGCCCAAACCACAGCCACAACGGAGAACACAAAAACAAAAAGAAACCCAAATTTCAACATTTTACAAGACTCCAAACAATGCCACCGATCACGCCACACAATTTCTGAAACTTACTTTAAACCTCTGTAATAAACCCTCACCTGCTTATATAAACCATCTCCCTCGCTCTTGGTTTCAACATCTCCAATATCGTTTAGAGTCGTATGAATCAGCCACCTGTCAAAAGGATTCATCGGTTCAAGCAGCATTGAGCCTCGGCTTTCACGGACTTTTTCCGCTACACTGTAGGCAAGCCGCACCAAAGATTCTTCACGGCGAAGACGATAATTTTCGGTATCCAGAATAACCCTTAAATCTCCCTTTCCAAGTTTGTCGGCGTAGACGTTCAGTAATAATTGCAATGCGTCAAGGTTTTTGCCTTTTTTGCCAATCAAAATCGAAGAATGAGTTGAATCGACTTTTATCCCGAGTTTTTGTTTTTCACGAAATAAAATGGAAACATTGCCGGGGTATCCCATTCGCTCAATTACACCAGTGGTAAACTCGATCATTTTTTGTTCGAATTCATTTTGAGGAATCGGCTCACCGTAAACGGCCTGTCTTGCGGCCTCTCTTGCGGGCTCTCTTTTGGGGGTAATTCTGTTGCCGATGTCATCATCAACTTCGACAACATTGCCTGAATGACCTGAATGAAAAGAAGTGTTCCCTGTGTGAACCCTAATCCGAACATAACCCTTCTTGAATAAACCTGTTTTTTGGGTTTCAAGAATCTCAATGTCAAAGTCGTCTTTTTCAAGACCAAGTTCTGCCGCCGCCCTGTCTATGGCTTCTTTTTCTGTGCGGCCTTCAAATTCAAATTCCATAAATGCTCCTTATCTGAAGCTGTTCCAATTTTTGGAATCAGCTCATTTTTTTGATTTCTTTTTCTTTTTCCCGGTAAAATTAGGCTGCGTTTTTGCCTGTTTATTCTCTGACGAAGCCGATGGTGAAGTCCCGGCGTTAGCAGCTGCCAGCTCTGCTGCGGCCTTGCGCTTTTTGATAACATACTTGTTGATAAAAAGTTGTTGAACAAGCGTCAGAAGGTTGGAGAAAATCCAGTAAATTAACAAACCTGACGGCACATTGTAAAGGACAAAGAAGAATATTATCGGCATAGCAAATAACATAAACTTCATTTGATTTGCTGATTGCTGCCCGGGCATCTGTGTAACCTTGCCGTATAACAATTGAGAAGCTACATAGATAAACGGCAGAACTCTCAGGGCAGTCCAGCCTAAAAGCGGCAAGGGTGTAGTCCATTGGACTATATATTCCGGCAAGGAAAGATCTGGAATCCAGCCGGGAATAAACATGGCTCCACGCAATTCAAAATCGTTGTTAAACAACTGGAACATCGTAATAAAAATCGGCATTTGGAGCAGCATAGGAAGACATCCGGCAAGCGGGTTATAACCTTCCTGTTTGTAGAAATTTGCCATTTCCATTTGCAATTTTTGCTTGTTATTTTTGTATTTTTCCTGCAGCTCTTTGATTTTGGGAGCCAACGCCTGCATTCGCAAAGTAGCTTCCGATCCTTTTTTTGTCAGCGGGAAGAAAAGAATTTTAATTAACAAAGTTAACAGAATAATAGCGACACCGTAATTTGGAATAATGCCGTAAAATCCATCAAGCATCCATTTAAGCAATCTTTCCAGCGGCGAAAAAATACTAAAAAATCCGCGTGTACTCGCAACTTCATGAAAATTAGGGTCTGTTGATAAACCTGTATTGTGCCTTGAAAGTTCCCGCAGGGTTCTGGGCCCTATATAAAAACGATATAAGTCATTGAGACTGGAAATACTCGTTCCGGGACGAAATATATAAAGCCGTGAAGCATCGGTGTGCCATAAATCACGTCTGTCCGAAAACATAAAACTGTATTCTGTAAGTCCAACAGGATTAGCAATAAAAGCAAAATACTTGCCGGAAATAGCCAGCCATTCCGGGCGGCGGGAAATACGCTCATTAAGCCTTATATCTCTATCCCTGCTGATTCTGCCGTCAATGAAAAAGCTAAAATTACGGAAATCGTAAAATCTGTCAAGCCGTTCAAATGAAGGGCCAATCTGCGGGCCAAAAGATAAAGTGTATGCGTTGCCTCCAAAATTAAATCCGGGAATCCCAAACCCTCCATCCATCATAACTCTGAATTCAAACAAATATTCGCCCGGGAAAAAATCAAATCTTTTTGTTAAACGAAACCTTCCATCAGAACCATGAACTGCCGCAGGGGATAAAAAATCCCTGTAAAATTCCACCCTATACGGATATTCCGAAGATTGATTTACATGAAACACGGCGGAAACAGGCTCGGCTCCATCAAAAGTAAGCGCAAAAAATCGTGCGGGATATGCCGGGTGCGCTTGATTATCACCGGGGAGAATCAAGTCCACATAACGTGCGGGATCACCCGGGCTTCTGCGTTGATCTATCCATTGAAAAGCGGTAATTTCTCCGCCGGCATTAGTTAAACGCACTCTGATTAAATCAGTCTCAATAATGATATTATTATTGAGCGGGATAAACTCATCAACCGGAACAACAGAGAATACTCTGTCCTGCACAGGCTGCGTTCCCGGCAGATGTGTTAGCTGAGAGTCTTGCACCTGCGAATGCGGCTGATCAAATTGATCCGAAGGGGTAAAATCATGCGGCCATTCATTTGCAGGCGGTTGTTGTATTTGCGTATCGACAGGCGGTGGCGGCGGCGCAAGAACGGTTTGCAGTGTAAGAGTAACTACCATTACAAGACTGCAAAGTACTATAGCCAAGACGGTTCTTTTTTCCATTATATTTCCTTATATTTAATTATTCGGTCGGGAACCGGATCATAACCTCCGGCGCAAAAGGGATGACAGCGCAAAATCCGTTTTATCGTTAAAAAACATCCGTAAAAAAAGCCGTGTACTTTAAACGCCTCATAACTGTAAGCGGAACAAGTTGGATAAAACCTGCAAGACGGCGGAAGGTGAGGAGAAATTACTTTTTGATAAAACTTAATCAAAAATAACGCTATATATTTCATTTTAGTAAACCGGCTTTTTCAAAAAGAGATTCAAGCTGCAAGCTTCTACTATGCAGGCTAACCTTGCTCCGCAAACTCGTATTGCTCTGCAAACTCGTCTTGCTTTGCAAACTAGTATTGCCAGAAAGAACTTTTGCGTCATGTACGTCTGCTTCAGGGTAAACCAAAAAAATCAAATCGTGACTGGTTTTAAGACGATCTTTCATCAACCTGAATGCTTCCCGACCAAGACGTCTGGCACGGTTTCTGATAACTGCGTTCCATAAAACATTGCT
>WQWD01000100.1 GCA_009785545.1 Treponema sp.
ATGGTGCAAGACCTTGAAAAATCACGGGAAGCGCTTGTCAGAAACGAAAAAATATCAATTTGGCAAAATATGGCACAGCAATTGGCTCACGAGATAAAAAATCCGCTTACTCCCATCAAACTTTCAGCAGAAAGGATTTTACGCAGATGGAGAAACGACCCTGAAAACATCGGCAGTATAATAGAAGGTTCAATGATGGCAATTATTCAGGAAACTGAAAGCCTTTCCACTTTGCTTAACGAGTTCAGAACATTGTCAAAACCAATGGAGCCGTCAAATAAAACAACAATTTTAGGCGAACCTGTCGAAGAAATTGTTAACGCCTATACAAACTCTTTTCCCCACGTTAAATTTGACATTGACTATTTGGAAAGAGATATTAACATAAAAATTGATAAAAACCGCCTTGTGCAAATTCTTACAAATCTTGTAGTTAACGCAATTGACGCAATGGACGGCAAAGGCTTGATAGAATTGCGAACCAATCTTGTTAAAAAACATGATACTTGTTATTGTAGAATAAGTGTTAAAGATTGCGGAAAAGGAATCAACGTAAAAGAAAACCGCATTGTTTTTACTCCGTATTATACTACAAAATCATCGGGAACAGGGCTTGGGCTTCCAATTGTTGAACGGATTGTAAACGATCACGGCGGCGCAATATGGTTTGATTCAGCGGAAGGCGTCGGTACAACTTTTTATATTGACCTTCCCGTAGAATTAAAGGAAGATGTATAGTCAATTAATTTTATTAATTGACTATTTTCGATTGTACAATAAGTAAAATTAAAGGATTATATAATGCCTGCAATACTGATAATTGATGATGAACCGGGTATAAGACAAACTCTTTCGTCTATACTTGAAGACGAAAAATACAAAGTCTTTTCATCAGAAAACGCACTGGCAGGAATAGAAATACTTAAACGTGAAATAATCGATCTTGTTTTTTTGGATGTCCTTCTGCCCAAAATGGGCGGCATTGAAGCGCTGGAAAAAATCAAAAAAGAATGGCCTTTAACAGAAGTTACAATGATTTCCGGCCACGCCAATATTGATATGGCAGTTAAAGCCGTTAAACTTGGCGCATTTGATTTTTTGGAAAAACCGTTATCGCTGGAAAAAACTCTTACAGTCTGCAGAAACGCTCTTGTTATTAAAAAACTTCGGGAAGAAAACAAAACGTTAAAAAAAATAAACCGCTTTGCCTGCGAAGATATAATCGGAACGAATATGATTATGCAAGACATCAGAGATATGGTAAAACAAGCAGCGGAAAGCGATGCCCGAATTTTAATCACAGGTGAAAACGGCACAGGAAAAGAAATAATCGCAAGAGCGATTCACCAGTGTTCAGCCCGTGCAGACAATCCGTTTATCGATGTCAACTGTGCGGCAATCCCGGAAACCTTGATAGAAAGCGAACTTTTCGGCCATGAAAAAGGCGCTTTTACTGACGCTGTATCAAATAGAAAAGGGCGTTTTGAACTTGCACATAACGGAACATTATTTCTCGATGAAATCGGAGATATGTCGCTGTCGGCGCAAGCCAAAGTTTTGCGGGTAATTCAGGAACAAAAATTCGAACGAATCGGCGGAGAAAAAACAATTGATACCGATGTTCGCATCATTGCGGCAACCAATCAGGACTTGGAAAAAGCCTGCGAAGAAGGACGCTTCAGGCAAGACCTTTTTTTCAGGCTGAATGTTATCCCCATTCACGTTCCGCCTTTGCGTGAACGGCCGGAGGACATTTCAATTCTTCTCTTCCATTTTTTAAAACAATTTAACAGGGAATTAACGCTTCAGCCGCACGCTTTGGATGAACTTTTGATTCATGACTGGCCCGGCAATGTTCGAGAGTTAAAAAATTTGGCTGAACGGATAGCTGTAATGCATCCTGAAAAGATGATAAACCGTGAAGATTTGGGAAAATTACTTTTTAAAAAGAAAATAAAACATGAAAATTCAACAGAAATAGAGTTAAAATCGGAAATTCCTGAAAAAACATTAATAGAAAGTATAAGTAATCATAATTTTAATGAGGCAAAAGAAATTTTTGAAAAATGTTTTTTGGAGTTCCATCTTTTTAAAAATAATGGTATAATTTCAAAGACGGCAGAAGCAATCGGGATTTATCCGAGCAATCTTCACGCCAAACTAAGGAAGCACAATATTTCCGCAAACCCAAAAACTTAATGCGGAAAGAAATATAATTTTGAGGTGGTTATGAAAGATCTAACGGATCGTCAAAAGCAAGTTATTTCCTTTATCGCTGATTACATTAAGGAAAATTCGTATCCGCCGGCAATACGGGATATTGCTGCCCACTTTTCAATTTCCGTTAAGGGTGCGCATGATCATATAATTGCTCTAAGAAAAAAAGGACATCTAAAACATACAAATAAGCTCCCACGCACTATGGGACTGGTTTACTCGGAAGAAACGGAAGATTCCGAAGAGTTGGTTTCAGTCCCGCTTCTTGGAAGTGTAGCTGCCGGAATACCTCTGCTTGCCGAAGAAAACTTTGACGGAAATATTAAACTGCACCGTTCAATGATAAAGAAAAGCAAAAATTATTTTGCGTTAAAAGTAAAAGGCGATTCTATGTCAGGAGCCGGAATATTGGAAGGAGATGTCGCAATAATCGAAAAACTAAATACTGTCCGCAACGGAGAAATTGCAGTCGCCATAGTTGACGAGGCCGCAACTTTAAAACGCTTTTACAAAGAAAATACTCGTATCAAATTACAATCCGAGAACCCCGACTATCCGCCGATATATTCTTCGGATGTAAGAATACTTGGACGCCTTTCCAATATTATTCGTTCCTATTAACATGAATACTTATATTTTTCTTGGCCCGGAACTTGGCAAAAAAAAAGACGCTGTAGACGTTATAAAACAAAAATTCAAACAGGCAGGCGAGACAGAAGAATTTGTTTATTATGCCGATGAAACTCCGATAAACAAAATAGCGGATACTCTGCAAAACCAGGGGTTATTTGCCGAAAAACAAATTGTCATCATAAAAAACGCCGAAGTCATTAAGAAAAAAGACGACGTAAACCTTCTTGTTTCGTGTATAAACGACATCGAAGAAAATGTCATTCTGATTTTACTCTCCGACGAAAACCGCATTGACGCAGGATTTGAAAAAGCAAAAGCTGTACGGCAGGTTTTTTACGAACTTTTTGAAAGAGATAAAATCGAATGGGTGCGGGATTTTTTCAAGCGGCAAGGATTAAACATTGATACAGACGGTATCAGCATTGTCCTTGAAATGATAGAAAACAATACAGACAGCTTAAGGCGGGAATGTTCACGTCTTATAAATTTTTTAAAAGGGCAAACCGATAGTCAATCCATTAACAAGTCTATTAATACTCAGGATATTGAAAAATGGCTTTCGCATAACAGAGAAGAATCAGCGTTTACGCTTTTTTCCCGCATTGCCTCAGGTGATCTTACAAAGGCACTGGAATCTTTAAATATCCTGTTAGCCGCAAAGGAAAAAGCGCCGGGTATCCTTGCCGGACTTGCGTGGTGTTTCGGAAAATTGCGTGAGTATTTATCACTTGCGGAAAAAGGAAACGGAAACAACAGTTTTGAATTAAAAAAAATCGGACTGTATTCTCCAAAAACAATAGCGGATTATGCGGCAGCTTCCCGCCGCTACGACTCCGAATCCGCCGAAAGCTGCCTTGCCATTACTGCAAACTATGACGTACTTATGCGCTCTCCTGTCGCAGTAATGGAAAATATACTAATGCACAGGTATATTCTGACTGTGATTAATCAGGCAAACAAATAACATACCCGCTGCTCAAGCGTACGTTTGTCAGCCACCGGTTTTGTTGTTATAAACTTATTCCCAAGTTTTCAATTTCATTCTTTAATTTACATAAGTCTCTTGTTTCATCATCATAATATAATGTATTAAAACCCAATTTATCGGGAATTATAAGATTATTTTCCTGATTATCTATAAAAATACATTCTTCAGGTTTTACATTCAATTTCTCTAATACGTATAAAAAAATTTTATCACAATATTTTCCATATCCTAATTTTCCAGAAACGGCTATAATGTCATAATATTTACCAAGATCATGTTTTTTATCTATATAATCAATTCTATCGGCTTTATTATCAGTGATTAACCCGGTAATAATATTTTGATTTTTTATCTTTAATACAAAATCATGCATTTTCACATCGATAGGAGTATTAATAAAGGAATCATATAAAACTGATAACGGAATCTGTTTACCTGTGTTTTCACACAACTTTTCCCATATATCTATATGAGTTATTTTACCATCTGACAAATCATTATTAAATTTACGATATTCATTTTTAAAAAATGTTTTATCAATACCCATTTTAGCAGAAATAAAATTACAGACAGAATCAGACCCGGATTTATCTAATGTCATTACCCCGTCATAATCAAACAGAACTGCCTTTATTTTATTCATAATGCCTCTTGAGCCTGTCCCAAAACTCGGTCAGTTTTGAGACAGGCTTCCGAAAAAGCGTCATAAATGCCGCTTTTCATTTAAATCTAAGGAAGCTGTCCCAAAAACTGAAGTTTTGGGACAGCCTATCTTATCACAATCATTACATAATTCTTTAATACCGTCAAGAAAACTTAAGCCGAATACCAGGGCAACAGCATTTACTCACCGAAGATAACTTTGTGAAGGAAATCAGGATTAATGCTGACTCGGAACATTTTACGTCTGATACTTACTCGTTTGCCAGCATCAATAGCTCGCAATCGACCTAAAACTATTTTTCTCAACACGGTTAGATTTTTGGGTGAGTTGTCTTTGCGCGCACGGCAATCGTCTTCTCTAAAGCTCACGTTAAGCGCCCAGTGTGAATTGTTTTCTATCGACCAATGATTTCGTATTATCCTGTAATTGAGGGATGACCCTTATCTCATTGCGGTGCGCTTCGGTAGCAAATTGGTCCAATGTCAGATTATTTTCATTTACCCATGCGCTAACCATGTGTGCCCCTTTCTGTACACCTGATATGGCGCTGCCATGCGATGTTTCCCGTCTATGTTTATTTACCTACCGCCAGGTAGGCTTTTTTCTATCAGCCATTGCTGTAAACAGTTTAATAATTGCGTTGGATTTACGCGTTCAAATATGCGGCGGAATGCATCCTCATCGGGTATACCGTTTGGAAGTTCCAAAAATCTCCTGAACCATTTTTCCGTTGCCCTACCAAAGTCTTCCATCTCGTCAAAGCCTTCGCCTCTTGCTGTGATTGAGCATAATTCAATTACAAGTATATCCAATAGTTTATGCTGGATGTTTCCCCTTTGCCGTCTTGGATCTTCTACTCCCATCAAGGAGGCTTTCATCCTTTCTATCTCTTCTTCTATTTCCATATCTCCACTCACTCGGATCAATATGGATTTATTATATATCAACTTATAAGTAAATGCTTTTGCCCCACCCCTTTGCGTATGATGTCACCTTTTCCCTATTCCAATAAAGTATGTCTCTACCGACTCACCACGACAGGCTTGGGGTTTGAAGCTCTTTGCCGCCGTAAAAAGCGTCTTCATGTGTTTTAAAACCGCATCAGAGCCGCTGCCCTGAAAAACCTTAACCGCAAGATTGCCGCCTGCCGCAAGGGCATCTTTAACGTAAGAAAGCACAGCTTCGACAAGTTCGACAGAACGAGCGGAATCGACCATGTGATTGCCTGTGGTCTTTGGAGCGGCATCGCTGATAATCACGCCGTAAGGCCCCCCCGACAAAACTGCCTGCCGCACATCTTCGGCAGTTATATCACCCTGAATAAAGTTGAGATTGCCACTGAACAATTCGTCTGACAGCGGAGAAAGGTCGACGGCTGTGAGAAACCCGCTGCCTTTTGACGCCATTTTTCGCAGAACCCAAAGACTCCAACTTCCGGGAGCAGCTCCAATGTCCAACACACGATTATTCGGCGCTTTAAATATGTTGAATTTTTCATTGATTTCTATCAATTTATACACCGACCGTGCGGGGTAGCCTTCTTTGCGGGCTTTCTGCTGCCAGTGGTCAGGTTTCTTGTAATCTGCCATCGTTTCAATTATAATGGCTTATGGATCAAGAGTATACAAGGCGAATAGCAAAAATTGACGCAGAGCTTGAACGCTGGCTGCCGGCAGAGCCTGACTCCGCATGGGCGCAAAAAGTGTTTGGCGGCATCAGTAAACAAATTGACACAGACTCGATAAAGCTCTTGCTCGACCCTGCAAGGGAACTTCTTTTTCGCGGCGGAAAACGCTGGCGACCGCTTTTGATGACCCTCGTTTACGAAGCCCTCGCTCACGACAAACTTTGCAGAGATGTCGCTGGCGGCGCAGAAAGCAACATTGCCATCTCGCTCTCGCCTGTTGTAGAATTTTCGCATAACGCAAGTTTGATCCATGACGACATCGAAGACGCTTCAGACGAACGCCGAGGAAAGCCGGCAATTCATAAAATGTTTGGAGTTGATGTCGCTATCAATTCTGGTTCATTTTTTTATTTTTTGTCATCTGCCTGCATAGAATCGTTTCAAGGTGCGGGAAATCCTGATAAAAGTTTTATTTATAAACTTTGGATGGACTGCATGAGAAGACTTCACCTCGGTCAATCAATGGATATTAATTGGCATCGGGATATTTCGTTTGTTCCAACTGTAGAACAATACTTTTTAATGACAGCGATGAAAACAGGCAGCCTCGCCCGCCTTGCGGTAGAAATTGGCGTAACATTAAGCGAGTCTTTTAACACGGCTCCGAACAGACAAGACAGGGCAAAGTCATGGGGAGAAGCCGCCGACAAACTTGGGATCGGCTTTCAGATACTCGATGACGTAAAAAATCTTACGACAGGCATACATGGCAAAAAACACGGCGATGACGTAGTAGAAGGAAAAAAAAGCCTGCCTGTTATTTTGTTTCTGAACAAATACCCGGAAAAACAAAAACGTATTTTTGATATTTTTCAGGCGGCAAAAGAAAAAGGGGCTGCCGCTCCCGAAGTTGATGAGTTCATTAACCTTTTGTCTTCTTCCGGGGTTTTTGAAGAAGCAAACAAAATGGGAAAATCATTGTTAGACGAAACTAAAAAAGTTTTTCATTCGGAGAAAGATTCGGGCTGCCTCAGCAATTTTATCAATTTAATTAGTTAGGGTGTATCATGAAAGAAATGTATATAAGCGAAATATGGTCAATTCTAAAAACAAACCACGGGAATGCCGTATTGCTGAAACCAAAAGATAAAGAAAAAGATGTAGCCGTGCCGGTGTTTATCGGGACTTTGGAATTACAATCCATTCTGATTGGCAAAGAAGAAATGCGCTTGTCCAGACCTCACACCCACGATCTTTTCCTCAATATGCTGGCTCATGTAAATCTCTCTGTCAGGAAGGTTGAGATTTACGAACTAAAAGATGATGTGTTTCATGCACGCCTAATCGTCACAGGCGGCGAATACACAAACGAAAACCCTCTCGTTTTAGACAGCCGTCCTTCCGACGCTTTAGCCATCGCTACACGCAAAAAATGCCAAATCTATCTGGCATCTTCCATTGTCGAAGAAACAAGCGTTCCCATATCGCTTTTTGTAAATGAAATCGAAGAAGACCACGGCGATAAACACCAATCACTTCGAGAACAACTCAAGCAGGCAGTCGCCAACGAAGAATACGAACAGGCGGCGGAGATCAGAGACTTGCTCAAAATGATGGAAAGTGAGTAACGCACAGCCTCCGCTTACAACTTTTTATTCGCCAAGATAATTAACAGTGCGATGTCGCCCTGCCTTACGCCGGGGATTCGTGCCGCCTGACCAACATTGAGAGGTTTTACCGCAGAAAGCTTTTCCTTTGCTTCGGCGGAAAGCCCGTTGATCAAAGTATAATCTAAATCGTGACGCAGCTTGATCGAATCCATCTTTGCGGACTTTGCCGCAAACTTGCGCTCTTTTTCGATATAACCTGCGTACTTCATGTCCAAGACTACTCTCTCGATCAATTCCGGCGGATAACCTGACAATTCTTCATCATCAATATCGATACTTGACTTCTGCCTGCTCTTTTTGGC
>WQWD01000101.1 GCA_009785545.1 Treponema sp.
CATAAAAACAGATTAGACCTAAGCTGGGAAGCAGGAGTGGATGCGGTTTTTTATTGGGAACTTGTTTCGGCTTATAACAAAAATGATTTACGAATTCCCACCAATTTTGATTGGCTAAGGTTTCGGGAGCTTTTTCAGGCAGGAACGTTAAACGAAGAGGTTTTGCAAGACCCTTGGCTTGTTGACTGGAAATCTGTTGCTGTCAGAACAGTCGAATCAGGGTTTGATCGTCGCCGCATTGTGCCGCAAGAGACGGAATCTGTATACATCGCAATTGCGGAACATCTGCCGGGCAAATGGCAGGGCCTGTGGTATGGCGCTTCTCCGTTTGCAAAGCCGCTTGAGTTTGAAGAATGGGAGCTGCCTGTTTTTTCGGTTCGTAATGGCATCAATATTTGGATTTCCTCAGAAGGAATATTGCGAATAAGTGGGAATAACTGGGTTTTTTTGGGAATTTCCCGCAAAGAATACTAAATTTTAGGAAAAGATGTCTGGATAAAATAGCAGATAAATTAGATAATATAAATATCATGAAACAATTTTTATTTTTATTGTTGATATTCTTTTTCGCCTTTTCGTTGGCGGCGCAAGAACGTCCGCTGAACACCGGTTTGACCAATGATGAGCAATACTCCTTTGTTGGGCTGATGCTTTACGAGTTAATCGAGCTTTTTGGGCCGCCCAGAAGTGTTGCCGCAGCGAGAGGAGATGAACTCTGGCAGGATGATGTAGTTTTTCGATATACCGGGGTGGATTTCTATATTTTTAGAGACAGAGTTTGGCAGGTAAACTTTACAACAACTCATGGTATCTCAACAGGGGATACTAAAGCGGCTGTTTTGCTGGTGTTGGGGGATACGGCTAATGCTGCAGAAATCGGAGAAGATCATATAAATATGCCGATCTCGGGCAGAAACTGGCCGTTGAATTTACGGGTTAATTTTAACAATACAGGGCATGTTAGCGCCATATTTTTGTATCGTCCTGATTTTTAAGATTGAGGTGACATTTTGGCAAAAATATGCTTATGCCTTACCGGGAAAACAATTAAACGAAACCTTGAGATTCTCGAAAAATACCGAAAGTTTGCGGATGTAGCAGAGCTGCGGGTGGACTGCCTCGATTATGATGAACGTTTATACATACGCCGCTTTCCAGAGCTTGCGGGTATGCCGATCATTTTGACAATCAGACGTGATATTGATGGAGGGCAGTTTACAGGCGGCGAAGGCTCAAGGGTAAAATTGCTTGCCCGTGCCCTTGCTTTTGCCAATGCCGACAGAAGATTCAATTTTGCTTATGTTGACATCGAAGAAGATTTACGCATTGCAAATCTTGAAGAAGCTGCACGTACATTTGGCACAAGAATCATTCGATCTTATCACAATATTCACGGTTATCCGGAAGATCTTCCGGCAAAAGTTTTATCAATGCAGCATACTGGAAACGATATTGTAAAATTATCTGTATACACAAAAAACACAAAAGATGTTTTAAAAATATTTAAGGCTTCCCGTGAATGTAAGAGCAAAGAAAAAATATTTATAGGTATGGGGCATTATGGAATTTACTCAAGAATTCTGGCGGAAAGATTCGGTTCTTTTTTAACATATTCCAGTCCGTTATCTGAAATTGAATCAGCCGGCGCTTTAGGGCAGGTAGATGTGCAAGAGTTGTCCGAATTATACCGTTTTCAAAAAATTACAAAAAAAACCAAAATTTACGGTGTTGTGGGAAATCCGTTAAAAAAAACCGTAAGCCCGTGGCTGTTTAACAATATTTTAAATTTAGAAAACACAAACGCTGTATATGTACCTTTTCCAACAGATTCTATTGACGATTTTTTTATACTTGCAGATAAATTGGATATACAGGGGCTTTCGATTACAGTGCCTTACAAGGAAGCTGTATTATCAAAACTTGAGGGTCAATCTATTGCGGTAAAATCTATTGGAGCCTGTAATACCGTGTACCGCTGCGATGGCGGATGGTACGGAGAAAACACCGACTGTGCAGGTTTTTCAGATTCACTTTTAGGATTTACTGGCAGAAAAAATTTGATGTTTCAAAAAGTGTGTATTATCGGGGCCGGCGGTGCGGCACGTGCGGTTGCTGCGGAAGTACACCGCTTGGGCGGAAAAGCGGTTATATTAAATCGCACGATTTTAAAAGCAAAAAACATAGCCTCGAAGTATAACTTCCGCTGGGGAGGATTGGATAATTACGGAATAGACTTAATGTCAAAATACAACAAGATAATTATTCAGACAAGCTCTGTTGGAATGGAAGGGTATGATGATGCAGATATTCTGCCGCTTTATTCTTTTTCGGGGAAGGAAGCAGTAATGGATTTAATTTATTCTCCGCCTGAAACCCCCTTGCTTAAAAGAGCCGCTTTAGCCGGCTGTAAAACTATTAACGGATTTGACATGCTTATTCGTCAAGCTTGTCTTCAGTACGGGCATTTTATGGGGAATGAAATTCCTAGGCAGATTTTATCATGGATAAATACAACAGGAGCAGAGACATGGAACAAGATTCAGACAAATTGAAACGGGCTGTCGGCAGAGCTGCAGTTGACGGCATGGTAAAAAGTGGAATGAAGCTTGGGCTGGGAACAGGATCAACCGCTATTCATGCGGTACGCAGAGTAGGAGAGCTTTTACAGAACGGAACGTTATGCGACATAAGCGCATTTGCTACAAGTTTTCAGGCTGAAATCGAATGTGAAAAACTGCGAATTCCTTTTTATACGTTAAATTCCCGTGAACTTTCAAGCGGGTTGGATTTGACAATTGACGGCGCAGACGAAGTAGATCCGCAAAACCGCCTCATCAAAGGCGGTGGCGGCGCTATGTTAATAGAAAAGCTTGCAGCTTATGCCTCGTCTGCATTTGCCATCGTTGTAGATGAATCAAAAATAGTTAATAATATAGGCTCAGGTTTTCCTGTTCCAGTGGAAGTAATTCCTGCTGCCAGAGTGCAAGTAATACGTAGGCTTGAAAATATTGGTGCGGCTGTTATAATTAGAGAGGCAATTCGAAAAGCCGGGCCTGTTATCACTGAACACGGAAACCTGATTTTAGATATTCGTTTTGAGTATCAAGGTTTACAAAACAGGCAAGATTTGTTTTGCAAGCCTATAGACCCTTGCTTAATGGAAGCAGAAATCAACCAAATACCAGGCGTTGTAGAAAACGGTTTTTTTACCCAAAAACCGCCTGTGATATATATTGCCTGTTCTGACGGAACGATAGAAACAAGACCGGCTCCTTAAAAATGCCGATCGAAGGGAGCAATTCATAAAAGGAAAAATTATGGAATTAAAAAAACATCTAAACGAAATTTCCAGCGACAATTATATTGCTCCGGAATTATACAATAAGTTCAGCGTAAAACGTGGGTTGCGTAACGAAGACAGCACAGGTGTACTTGTCGGGCTTACACGCATTGGCGACGTGCATGGTTATGAAATTATTGATGGAAAAAAAACGGCTGTTCCCGGCAAACTTTTTTACAGAGGCATCGACATCGAAGAAATTGCGGCAGAAGCTTCCGCTAATAATAAATTTAGTTTTGAAGAAACAATTTATCTTTTAATGTTTGGAAAACTGCCCACGCAAACGGAGTTTGATGATTTCTATTCACTTCTTGTTAAAAACAGACCTCTCCCGCAAAATTTTGTAGAAGATGTAATCCTTAAAGCGCCGTCCTCAAGTATCATGAACAAACTCGCTTCCTCAGTGCTTGCTCTTTATCCTTACGATGAAAATCCAGAAGATCTGTCTCCAGAGAATGTGTTTCGCCAGTGTATAGAACTTGTTGCACGTTTTCCAAGTATTGCCGCATATTCGTATATGTCAAAGAAACATAATTTCGATCAAGGCAGCCTTATAATTCATCAGATTGATCCTGCTTTGTCTGCCGCCGAAACGATACTTTCTCTCATAAGGCCCGATCAAAAATACACAGAATATGAAGCGCAGCTTCTGGATTTGGCTTTGGTGATTCATGCGGAGCATGGCGGCGGAAACAATTCAACGTTTACAATTCATGTTGTCTCCTCAGCCGATACAGATACTTTTTCCGCAATTGCTGCCGCCATCGGTTCGCTTAAAGGTTTCAAACACGGAGGAGCCAACGCCAAAGTAATCGAAATGATGAACGACATCAAGGAAAACGTAAAAAACTGGGAATCCGAAAAAGAGGTATCCGATTATCTTGAAAAAATCCTCAAAGGGGAGGCTTTCGATGGAACAAAACTTATCTACGGCATGGGGCACGCTATTTACACGATAACAGACCCAAGAGCCAACCTGTTACGTGACAAAGCAAAAGCATTAGCGGAAGAAAAAGGCATGATGAAAGAATACAACCTCCATTGTTTGATAGAACAGGTAGTTCCGTCAGTTTTTAAAAAAGTTAAAGGTTCAGATAAAGAAATATGCACCAATGTGGATTTTTATTCAGGTTTTGTATATAGAATGCTGGGAATCCCCGAAGAATTAAATACGCCTATTTTTGCTGTCAGCCGTATCGCCGGCTGGTGCGCTCATCGTTTGGAAGAAGTTGTTGCAGGCGGCAGAATTATCCGCCCTGCTTACAAATGCGTACAGTCTCAGCTTAAGTATACAAATATCAATGAGCGTTAGTAAAGACTTGTCTGGTAACTGTGAACTTTCTGTTATATAAATTTGTTGTGTTCCATTACAGTTTTTATTCTATTTTTTATTTCTTCTTCATCGTAACTGTCGTCTTCATTGCATATTAAACGGGTATTTATTCTTAATATTTGTAACAATTCAAATGCCCTTATTTGCTCGTTCGCTTCTTCTGTTTTAATTCCAAGTGTTTCAAAATATGCGGTATAACAATCTTTTGCTTTTTCATTTATATAATACCATTTTTTTTCTTTGAAGCCAAAATAGTCTATTTTTTCAAATTGATACAGATTTAACCCGTTGATTATCCAATCCAGGTCTAAATATTTATATTTGCCGTCATCGGTTACAATCAGGTTTCCTGTATTCATATCTTCTAAAATTACGCATGGGAATCCGTTTTTTAGAGATCCCAATATTTTAATAATTTCATTTGTTTTATAAATTCCCTGAAAATATTTTTTATGATGTATTATTTCCCAATTTATTAAATCATCTATTTTGTCAAAATACTTATTGTAAGTATACATTGATGTAGATAAACCTTTGGCAATATTTCGTTTGTTAAAATGCGCCAATAGCTCAAAAAATTTAGGCAAATATTCTTTATGATTATGTATTGGCTGAATGCCGTTTAGCCAATTGGATATAATTACGATACGGTCACTTTTTTCAATAATGTCTTTGGATTTATTTATAAAATCATCTGTATCATTTATCAATGCCGTGTTATAAAGTGAATCGACTACAAATTTATTTTCTTTTTTTCTTGTCTTTACAGCAAAATACCCGGTGTTTTTATTTCCGGCCTTAAAAAGATTTTTGTATACAACGCCGTTTAATTCCACAGATTCTATGGAACCTGTTAAATGTTCAAAATGAGTGTCTTTTAGAATTATTTCCAGTTGTTTTATTTCCATATTTTTAATTATACAATAATTTTAATAGAGTTAATACCAAAAAAGGCGATGTCCGAAAAGTTATCAACTTTTCGGACAGCCCCAGTCCCTTGTAAAAATGATTTTTTAATTTGAGGCTGTCCCAAAACTTCAGTTTTTGGGACAGCTTCCTTAGATTTAAATGAAAAAGCGGCATTTATGACGCTTTTTCGGAAGCCTGTCTCAAAACTGACCGAGTTTTGGGACAGGCTCATTTGACAACCTGAATTATTCGTCAGCGTCTTGTATCTTGAACGATTCTCTCGCTTTGATAACTTCATCAGCGATGCGTCCAGAGATTGGCGAATAATGACTGAAGTCCACGTTAAAAGAACCCGTTCCCGATGTAATTGAACGAAGATCTATCGAGTAACGCAGAAGTTCCGCCATTGGGACTTCTGCTCGCACAACTGCAATGCCGCCTGTGGAATCCTGCCCGACAATTTTGCCGCGTTTTACGGAAAGGTCGCTCATTACGTTGCCCAGATAGTTTTCCTCGATGTAGACGATCAGGTTCATGATTGGTTCAAGCAGTGTGGGGTTTGCTTTTTTCATTGCTTCACGGAAGGCGTTACGTGCAGCAATACGGAACGACAACTCGTTGGAGTCTACGTCATGGTGCTTGCCGTCTACAAGTTTTACTTCTACGTCAACAACGGGGTAGCTCGCCATTGTTCCATGTCCCATTCCTTCGACCAAGCCTTTTTCAACACCGGGGATAAAGTTTTTTGGAATTGCGCCGCCGAAAATCGCATTGACGAATTCGTAACCTTCACTGCGTCCTCGCGGGGCGATTTCGATTTTGACTCTTCCGAACTGCCCATGCCCGCCGGATTGCTTTTTGTGTGTGTATTCGGCATCAGATTTTTTTGTGATGGTTTCACGGTAGGCGATTCTTGGAACACGAGTTTCAACTTCGATCTTGTTATTTGTTTTGACTTTTTCAAGTATGATGTTGATTTGCAGCTCTCCCATGCCGGAAATAACCGCTTCTTTTGTTTCGCCGTTGTACTGAAAACGGAAAGTTTTGTCTTCTTCGGTTGTGCGTACAAGGAATTCGCCAAGTTTGTCTTCGTCTTTTTTGGCGAGGGCGTTAACCGCAACAGAGTGAACAGGCTCTGGAAGTTTTAACGGAGCGTAAGCCGGGCAGTCTGCAGCCGCTATTGTATCGTTGGTTTTGAGTGTAGTAGCTTTTGTGATAATTCCGATATCACCTGCGGAAAGTTCTTTTACTTCTTCGAGTTTTTTGCCCTGACAGATGTAAAGTTTGCCGATACGTTCTTTTTTGTTATCTGAAACGTTAAACGCTTCGGAGTCGGCGGCAAGCTTGCCGGTGATAATTTTTACCCACGAAAGTTTTCCCGAGAACTGATCGTAATTGGTTCTGATAACAAGCCCTGACATCGGCTTGTCTGGGTCGATGGCAACAGGTGTTTCATTGCCTTCGGCATCACGAGCTGTGTCTTTTGCCGTTTTTGGGTTTGGAGCAGCGGCAGCGATAAAGTCAACTAAAGAAGCGAGACCGCAATTTTTTATGGGCGAGCCGGCAAAAACGGGAACATATTTATTTTCGGCTAATGCTTTGACAAGACCAGTTTTCATTTCATCGATGGATAATGTGCCGTTTTCAAGGTATTTTTCCATCAGGTTGTCATCGCCTTCGGCGGCGGCTTCTATCAATTTTTCCCGTGCCGAAGCAACAGCGCCTGCAAATTCGGCAGGAACCGCTTCTTCTTTTTCGAGTGCGTCTCCATGTTGAAAGTATGCCTTTTCGTGCAACACATCAACTACGCCTGTCAATCCGCTGCCGCTGCCTATTGGCATGGAAATGACGACAGGTTCGATTTTAAACTTTTCTTTGATGTCATCTAATGTTCGGTTAAAATCGGCTTGATCGTTGTCCATTTTGGTGATAAAAAGCCCTCTGGGTTTGCCGCTGACATCGAGGCTGCGCCACAGTTTAACAGTTTCTATTTGAACGCCGGATTTTGCGTCTACCATTAATAATGCGAATTCCGCCGCGCGAAAACCTACTATAACGGCTCCAGTAAAGTCCGAAGAGCCGGGAGTGTCAAAAAAGTTGATTTTTGTCCCGTTTTTTTCGATATGCCCCATTGCGGCGTGTATCGATATTTTTCGCTCGATTTCTTCCGGCGTATAATCGCTGGTGGTTCTGCCAGATTCAAGAGCCTCCGCCCTTTGAATGACGCCTCCAGCAAAAAGCAAATGCTCGAAGAGGGTTGTCTTTCCAGTCTGTCCATGACCGGCAATCACGATGTTTCTGATTCTGTCTGTTGAATAACTCACAAAAAGGCTCCTTTGGTAAATTTTATTTATATAATTATATTTTGCACCTATAAGTAGCTAATTGTCAAGGTTTTTTATAGAAACAAAATCAAAATTACATTATAATTCCAAAGAATCATGATAGAAGTTTCGGGCAAATATAACACCGCAAAAGTATTCACAGACACTTTAGAGGAGTTCTC
>WQWD01000102.1 GCA_009785545.1 Treponema sp.
AATCGGACATGGAAAAACACCAGATTGATGAAAAAATGTGGGGATTGTTTGACACATCTAAACAAGATCCCCTAGGTGATGATTTTATTTTCTGGCGTTTGACAAGCCGGCTGTTTCCTGATGAATTGCAGTCAGATATTATTTCCGAATGGTGGACTTACTTTGTAAGAGTTACCCCCTCTGGTGCAGCTTTCGTAGAAATGAGTTCTCGCCGACCAGAGAGAGTTTGGCGATAGTACAACGGTATTATCAGAGCTGGATAAACAATTTATACGACAGCTCTATCGGTAACAGTAGGAGGAATGAGTATGAAAACAGGAAATTTTTTTACAAAGCTAACAGCAAAAGCCATATTGGTTTTTCTACCAATAACTTTAATGGGTTGTGATTTTTTTGGATCCGGCGCCGAAGCGATGTATGATCTTGGTTTCAGTGTTAGAAACGAAACCACGTCAACTTTGAGTGTTAGGCTGGTTGCAGGCGAAATACCGTCTATAAACGCCGGTTTTGAAGAACTAGTACCCATTCCTCGCAATGAAAACCATACCAGCAATACCGTAACTCCCGGAAACAATGTTCTTCTGTTCTATTTTGGCACTGTCGGCATTTTTTATCATCTTGGAAAAGCTATAAGGCAAGAACAAGATATGATTATTTCTTTTGTTTTTACCATAAGCCGTGGCAATGAAATAATATACAGAGTTGTCGGCTGGGATGTTCCGGAATCGGACATGGAAAAACACCAGATTGATGAAAAAATGTGGGGGTTATTTGACACATCTGAACAGGATCCCCTGGGTGATGATTTTATTTTCTGGCGTTTGAGAAGCGGGCTGTTTCCTGATGAATTGCAGTCAGATATTATTTCCGAACGTTGGACTTACTTTGTAAGAGTTACCCCTTCCGGTGCAGCTTTCGAAGAAATGACCTCTCGTCGACGAGTTTGGCGGTAGTAGAGATGAAAGGGGCTGTAATTTGCAGCCCCTTTCTTGTGCGTTCCCTTCATGATCACCGCAGATAAGTATGTGACATTTAGATAATTGGAACTAATTTTCATAAATATAGCTTAATTTATGACGGAGGTATTACATTGCTTTCTAATAAAAAGCTTTTGTTAACTATTCTTTTTTATTTCCTATTTGTTTTTACAATAAACTTATATGCAAATTACAATGACTCTTCAAATATATTTTTTGATTCTGTTTCATACGATCCTTTAACTATAATTGGTTTATTCGTTTTTTTTATAACGCCGGAAGATGAATCTAATTTAAATTTTTTATGGTTTGCAGGCGAAACAAATCGTATTACAGCAAATCATCGGGAAATAGGAACAGGTTTAATTTTAAACAGAAATAGAGCTGCTCTTACAACAAGATTAAGAACATACAATAACAGGGAAATGCAAAATGGTTTCTTTTGGGGTGTATTCGGTTTGCTTGAATGGAGAAGAATGTATTGGTTTTTCAATGAAAATTCTGAACTTACAGTAAGTAATCCCTTTTGGGGTACTACCAAAGGGTATGCATATCACAGCATTGGAGTTACAGGGGGAGTTGAAACAGGATTCAGAATACGAACAAACAATTCAGGTATAACAATATTTTTGGGACTGGGAATTCCGCTATTTTATTGTTTTGGCAATTTGCCGCCCCAAGCCAATATGAGAGAATTTTATCTCAATAATATACTACCCAGATCTGTTAATATTGGGATAAGATTGGACTCGTTCACTGGGACAAACCGTCATAATAATAGGTAACAGAGATTTTTATGTATTTTTATTCGTGCAAAGGGGTTGTTGATTCCAATTCTTCGCAGGTAAAAATATGCCCCTTACTCCCCTTTATCCGTATACAGTATTGGCGGCTGACCCGGAAATTTTCGCCATTTGATTTTTTCTTCGACAGCGGATACTTTGTGAAGCTGCACATTGTTTCTGATAAGCGAAGTCTCGGCTTCTTTGGGAATTTTGTCATCAGTAAAAACTCCCGTAATTTTATCAAATTCGACCATGACGTATGTTCCGCAATGATTGAACTTATTTGATTCTGTCAACATATAAACTTGTTTAACATGATTTGTAAGGTCAGATGCGGTTTCAACGCAAAGATAATCATTGCCGGTAAACCCTTTTTGCGGGTTAAAACCATCCGTGCCTAAAAAGAATTTATCAATGTAAAAATGTTTTGCACAGATTGTGGTCATTGATCCAATCAATGTCTGCGATTCGGGCTGGAAACATCCGCCTAAAAGGATTATTTTTACTTTTGGCAGATGATGAGTATAATTTGCGATAAAAACAGAATTGGTGATTATAGTAACATTTTTTTTGGAAAGCAAAAGTTCTTCCGCAAATATCGCACAGCAAGAACCAGATTCAATCATGACAGTTTCGTCGTCTTCGATTGTCTGCACAGCGGCGGCAGCGATTTTTCTTTTTATCGAATAATTAAAAGCCAGCCGCTTGCTGATATTGTTATCTTCGTCAAGGCTGATGTAACCGTGAGCACGGCGAATTATCCCGTGTTTTTCGAGGCTATCCAAATCTTTGCGCAAAGTTACATGGGATACATCGATCATTTCCGCAAGCATTGAAGATTTAATACTTTTATTATTAGCCAATACATCCATAATTCTGACAGCTCTGTCTTTCATCTGAGAACCTCCGATTTATTCGTTTGTCTAAAATAAACGTTGTAAAAACTGTTCCAAAACTTTCAAACCAAAGGCTCGTGTTTTAAAGCAAGCTCATAAATTCAAAGATAACTAATTTTAAGAAACAGTCAAGGAAATTCGGTTGTATAGTCCTTTAATTTTACTTATTGTACAAGGAATTGAATAATTCCTTGTACAATAAGTATTTACAATCGGAAATAGTCAATTAATAAAATTAATTGACTATATTTTGCTCTTAATTTTTTATAATTCCAAAGAACGGCTTGTAATTTTTTCGAGAATATACGCGGCAAACTCCTCGATTTTCATCGCAGGAAGCTGTCTGCCGTCACGAAGGCGAATTGCCGCTGTGCCTTCGTCCGCTTCACGCTGACCAACGACAAGCATATAAGGAATCTTGCGTGTTTGACAGTTACGGATTTTTGCGTTCATTCGATCATCGCTTAGTTCGGTGGTTAAATATAAATTGCATACTCCGCTTGTTTGCGCTTTAAGTTCTTGCGCTACTTTTTGGGCATACTCGTTAAAAGTTTCCGATACGGGAATTACGGCAACTTGTTCGGGAGCAATCCAGACAGGAAAAGCGCCGCCAAAGTGTTCGATAAGAACGCCGAAAAATCGTTCCATGCTGCCTAAAAGTGCCCGATGGATCATGTAGGGGCGTTTGTGCTGGCCGTCGGTATCAACAAATGTCATGTCGAAGCGTTCAGGTTCGTTAAAATCAAATTGTATAGTCGTCATCTGCCATTCACGACCTAAAGCGTCTTTGATTTTTAGATCGATCTTGGGGCCGTAAAAAGCGCCGCCGCCTTCGTCAACTTCGTAAGCAACGCCCTCGGCATTTATTGCGTTACGCAAACTATCAAGAGCGGCGTCCCATCGATCCTGCTCGCCGACACTGTCTTTTGGTCTTGTGGCAAGATAAGCTTTAATGTCATTAAACCCAAAAACCTTCCATAGGCTGAGGCTGAAACGCAGTACTTCACGAATCTCGCTTTCCATTTGCTGCGGCGTGCAGATAATGTGAGCATCATCCTGAGTAAAACCACGTACACGCAAAAGACCGTGCAAAACGCCGGAGCGCTCGTAACGATAAACGGTTCCAAGCTCCGCCCAGCGAAGAGGCAGGTCACGGTAAGAATGTCCCTTATTATTGTAGACTAATATATGAAACGGACAATTCATCGGCCTTATGTAATAATCCTGATTGTCGATTTCCATCGAGCTGTACATTCCCTCTTTGTAAAAACCAAGATGGCCAGATGTTTCCCAAAGCCAGCTCTTGCCGATGTGAGGCGTGTAAAGGATTTCGTAACCGTTGCGATAATGCAGTTGCCGCCAAAAATCTTCGATGGCAACTCTCATTCTGCCGCCGTGAGGATGCCAGTAGATAAGACCTGCGCCTGCTTCTTCGTGAGTCGAAAAAAGATCCAACTCCTTGCCAAGACGGCGGTGATCCCTCTTTTCGACTTCTTCAAGAAATGCCAGATATGCTTTTAAATCTTTTGGATTCTCCCATGCTGTTCCGTAAATGCGAGTGAGCATTGGGCGTTTTTCATCACCACGCCAGTATGCGCCGGCTATGTTTTGCAGTTTGAAAGCAGCAGAGTTGATCTCCCGTGTGTTGGCAACGTGCGGCCCCCTGCAAAGGTCTCCCCACAGAGCAGCTCCGTCGGTGTTATGATTTTCGTAAATTGAAATGTCCTCGCCCTCAGGCAGCTCGTTTATCAGCTCGATCTTAAATTGTTCATCTGCAAATCGTGTTAACGCATCTGCACGGTTTAATGTTACTTTTACAAAATCCTGACGGCTTTCGATGATTTTTTTCATCTCAGCTTCGATAGCAGGAAGGTCTTCGTTAGTGATAGGGTTGGGAAAAAGAAAATCGTAGTAAAAACCATTTTCGATAGCAGGGCCGATGGCGGTCTTTGTCCCGGGAAATAGTTTTGTTACAGCTTGAGCCATGATATGACTTACGGAGTGCCGAATCGCTGCCAGCTTTTCAGCGGCATTTTGTTGTTTGTTTTCTGACATAAACATAGAGTATCTTTTTTTCGGATAAAAGTCTATGAGGAACTTGCTCTTCCTTTGCGATAGATATTTAACTATAATGGAATAACTATGACAACAAAAAATATCGAATTGCTCGCTCCTGCCGGTTCACCTGAAGCGCTTGATGCCGCTGTTGGAGAGGGCGCTGACGCTGTTTATCTTGGCTTAAAAGATTTTAATGCCCGCCAGCGAAGTACCAATTTTACTTACGGACAGTTTGAGAGTGCGTTACGCACTTTGCGGCGTATGGGAAAAAAAGTTTACGTTACTGTGAATACAGTTTTTGAACAACGGGAAGCCGACCGTATGTACCAATTGCTTAAATATCTTGCCGATCATGGGCCTGACGCTCTCATTGTGCAGGACTTTGGCGTTGTTGCAATGGTGCGTTCTGAGTTTCCGTCACTGCGGCTTCATGCGTCAACACAAATGAATATCGCTTCGGCAAGAGGAGCGAATGCGCTTTCACGTCACGGTTTTTCCCGAGTCGTTTTGGCTCGTGAGCTCTCTCTACAGGAACTTTGCGATATAAAAAAAGAAACTAACCTTGAGCTGGAAGTTTTTGTTCACGGCGCTTTATGTATCAGCGTTTCTGGTCTGTGTCTTTTCTCAAGTTTTCTTGGCGGCAAGTCTGCAAATCGGGGAATGTGTACACAGGCGTGCAGAAGGTTGTATCATCGGCTGGATCGATCCGAAGGCGAGGGTTACTATTTCAGTCCCAACGATTTGCAGCTTCTGGAGCGTGTGCCGGATTTAGCTTCGGCAGGAATAAAAGCACTCAAGATCGAAGGGCGAATGAAGAGTGCGTCTTATGTGGGTGCGGTGGTTTCTGCTTACAGATTGGCGGCAGACGCTGTGATGGGAGGAGATGATGAGCAAATACGGCAGAGTATCGAACAAGGGCGGGAGATTTTGCGTAACGATTTTGCACGACCTAAGACTCAATATTTGTTTAACAATTTTGAATTTAATAAAGATGATAAACCAAAAATTAACTGGTTAAATCCGAATCAAGATGGGGGAACTGGAATTAGCCTTGGGACAATCCTCAAAGTGAAGGGAAGCGGCAGTGAAAGGCGGGCGCTTATTTTGCCGCCGCATGGAGTAAAACCATCTGCACGGGATTCTGTGCGGATACACCGCAGTGATGATACAGGGAGAACTTCACACAAACTGGCTTTTGCGGAAAAAGCGTATTCCAGTGATGGTTCTTCCGCAAAAGGTTTTTGGATTTCCGCTCCCGAAGGTTCGTTAGGTGATCATGTCTACCTGATACAAACAAAAGAAATGAGTAAACGTTATCCTTCTATAATTTCAGGCAAGCTGCCTAGCAACAAGCAGCCGGGCAGGGAACGTGCGCCGTTTCCGCAAATCACAATGACTCAACACAAGGAATCTGGCAGAAAAAAACACAAGGGAGAAGTTTTCCCCGAGGGGCTGTATGTTGCGGTATCTCGCCCCGAAGATTTGTATATCGTGCAATCTTCACGCCCTCAAAAAGTGATACTTGATTTATCCCGCAAAAATGCAAGGCGGCTGTTATCTGAAATGCAGGACAAACCTCTTCCGTTTAAGCCGTCAGAAATTATTTTAACGTTAGACCCGTGGTTTCCGCAGTCAATTGCAGGTTACGAAGACATCAAAATGGCAGGAGAAATCGAACAATTGATTGAGAGAGGTTATTATCAATTTATGGTGAACAACCCTGGTCATCTGTCGATGTTCAGGGGTTTTGAAAAAGTAAGATTGATAGCCGGGCCGTGGTTTTATACGTTTAACTCATGGGCACTTTCGTTTGTCGCTTCACTTGGAGTTGACGGCTTTGTCTCTCCGTTGGAAAACAACCGCCAAAACCTTGAGCGTACGTTAGGTGTTGAAAGCCGTGACAGCAGAAATAAAACAAAAAAGAACAGGCACATCAACAGTGTTTTACGTTCAAAGTTTTTCATAACGGTTTTTGCATGGCCGCCGTTATTCAACATCAGGGAAGACCTTAGCCGTGTTTTGGACTTCAAAGGATTTTCAGATAACATGAATGAAGGTTTTTCTCTGACTGCGGATCGGGATGGCGGCTCTCGTGTTTATCCTCAAAAGTATTTTTCCATAATTGACAAAATTCCGTTTTTAAAAGAAGCGGGGTTCGGGCGTTTTATTATCGACATTACAGGAAACAATTTTAAAAAAGCAGACTACAAAGAATTGATCCGTGCAGTGACCAACGGTACACCGCTCCCCAATTCGAACAGGTTTAACTGGAAAGACGGGTTTTACTTAACCAAAAACCCATAGCTCCTGAATAATTCCCGAACTTTTTCCGCTTCCTTCGGTGTTGGAATTGGCGTATCTTTAAGCTTGTAATTCAAGTTTAAATCCTGCCACTTGTATGCACCTAACTGATGAAACGGCAAGATTCCAACTTTATGGGCGTTTTTCAGGGATTTAAGGTATACTGCCAAATCGTGCATTTCTTGATCGTTGTCAGTTAAACCGGGAACAAGTACAAAGCGGTAATATGTTTCAATGTTTTTTTCATTTAAATATTCGGCAAATGCAAAAAGTTTTTCTATTGTAAACCCTGTCACTTTTTTGTATGTTTGCGGATTTATGCTTTTCATGTCGAGTAATACTAAATCGGTGTGTGTTAATATTTCTTTTGTGATAGAGTCCAAATCCGTGTGCCCTGAAGTGTCCAGCGTTGTGTGCAGTCCCTCTTTTTTGCACTGTCTAAAAAGCTCCAGCGCAAATTCTTTTTGCACCAGAGGCTCGCCGCCGGTCAGTGTAACGCCGCCGCCCGAAAAGGTGAAGTACGACTTATATTTTACTATGTCCGCAATCAAATCCGAAACAGATTTTGTAACGGCTGTTTTATTTTCTTTGCTCCATGTGTCGGGGTTGTGGCAATAAACACAGCGCAGGCTGCACCCTTGCATAAAAATAACATATCTTATGCCGGGCCCGTCAACAGTGCCGCACGTTTCAATCGAATGGATTTTACCAAGAATACTGCCCATGTTTTTGTTACACCCGCTCGTGGAAGGTTCTGTGGATCACATCGAACTGCTGTTCTCTTGTTAATCTTACAAAGTTAACAGCATAACCCGAAACTCTGATTGTAAGCTGCGGATAAAGTTCGGGTTTTTCCATTGCGTCAAGTAAGGTTTCCCTGTCAAATACGTTTACGTTGATGTGATGACCGTTATCTGCAAAGTATCCG
>WQWD01000103.1 GCA_009785545.1 Treponema sp.
CGAACACATGCGTAAGCGGTATCGCTGGTCCGCCGGGGTAAAATACGACTTCGGTAGGGGGGGGGGGGGGAGGGCATTCTAATATCAATTAGCTCATTTGACGGAATGTCGTAAAATTCCCATACGATTGTTTCGACAGCCGCATTAGACGGACTTGCTGAAGCTGTAAGATTAATCGAACGACCACGAAGCAATCGAACTTCGTTATGACTCACATTGATGTCAATTACAAGTTCCGGCGGGAAAGGATCGCCAGAATCGCCGGGAGGGCCCATAGGTCCTTCACACCCCGCAAACGTAAATCCGATTATCACTGCGCAAGCGATAATCCCGAAAAGTTTGAATTTCTTATCCATAGAAACTCCTTTATTGTTTATCCTGCAATCAGGCGGATTAATGTATGACTCAAGTGCACAAAACGGCACGGCATATAAACATTAATCCTCTTTCTGTAACAAGTATCACAAATGAGAAAAAAATTCAATTCCCTTTCGAAGAAAATTATATGAGGCGGCTCTTATATATGGATCATACATTGATTTTTATTTTCTTTTGTTATACTTTTGTAGCTGTAAACTGCAATAACAAGGAGTTAGTATGAAAAAAAGAAGATTGTCGATGATATTGCCTATAGCTGTTATATCCGGCTTCATATTGATGTTTGGTCTGGCAGGCTGTGTAGAGCCCGATGAACAAACGCCCGTTTCGGTTGTTAGATCTGTAACGGTTGCTCCAGCCCCGGATCATGGTATTGTTTTTGACGGGGAAGAAGGTGTTCTTCACTATATTATTACAATCGATGGTGAAAATATCTTTCCAATTGATCTGCTGGGGCAGTATGTCGAACTTGGTGTTAGGCAAGGTAACCTCATTGCCCCTATAGATGGTATCTCCATAAACGAAGGTACTGAAACTGTGACAGCTTCTGGCCAGCGTGTCCCTCTTTTGATTTCAGTTGACGGACTTTCAGCCGGTACTTTTAACTTAGCCGTTTCAGTTCACGGGCAAATCGCCGCTTTTCAAGTAATTGTTGATCCGCCTACCAATATAAATTCTGTAGCGGTTGTTCCGGCTCCTAACCACGGAGCAGTTTCCGGCGGAGAACAGGGGGTTTTAAACTATCTTATTTCGGTCTCAGGCACGCCTTCTTTCCCTGTAAATTTGCGTGAAGATGTTATATTCAGAATTATAACTCCCGAAGGACAGATGGATTTACCTTCAACTATCAGCGTAAACTCAGGTACGATTCTACCTTCTAACGTTACTTCCGCCCCTTTAAGTTTTTCTGTAAACAGTCCTCACGGCGGAACTTACAGCTTGATCGCCATTATAAACAGGCGTCAGTCTGCGCCGTTTTCTCTTGTTATAAATCCGTCTGCTCTGACTGGCGAAGCCGCTATACGAGGGACTCCTGCTATTGTAGGCCAGAACCTTCAGGCGGTTTCTGATCTTCCGGGCAGCGGTTTTATTTCTCATGTGTGGCAGCGCTCCCCTGCTTCCGGCACTGATTTTGTCGATATTCCGGGCGCTAACAGTAACTTTTATACTGTGCAAAATGCCGATGTAAATCATATAATCCGGGTTGTTGTAAAACGGGAGGGGTTTACAGGTTATGTCGCAAGTAATCCTACTGCCCTGATTACTAATCCGCAGAATCCGCCTATTCAAGGCACGCTGACTGTAAGCGGAACCGCCTCTGTCGGAAGTACACTTCAGTCGGCTGTTTCGGGGCTTTCTTCCGGCGCTTCCCCTGTTTTCCAGTGGCAGAGAGGGCTTGCCGGTATCGGTTTTATCGATATTCCGGGTGCTGCCGGCGATTCTTATCTGGTGTCGGATGACGATTCAGGTTTTGCTCTACGGGTTACCGTAACCAGTGATAATTTCAGGGGCTATCTCTACAGCGCCCCGACAGGTGTTGTTCCGGCGGCTCTTGTGACTTCTCATCTTCGTATTTTACGTGCGGCGAATCCTCCTCCAGCGTCTACTGTTATTACGACGGTTGTAGAGGAAGAACTGTTAGCTCCTCAGTTTTTGTATTTCGGCGGTGCTAATGTCTCTGTCACTATAAGGGGCGGCTCGAACAACAGTGTTCTTGCTCTTGACGGCAGCGGTGCAATGTTTACGGTAGGCAGGGGTGTCACTCTTGTGTTTGAAAATATTGAGCTTCGCGGCTCAAACAATAATTCCAGCGCTTTAGTTGTTGTTAATGGCGGAACTCTTGTCGTTGGCTCAAACTCAATTATCACCGGCAACAGGAATACTTCCACTGCGGCGTATGTCAGCGGCGGCGGTCTCTCTGTTACAAACTCAGGTGAAATAATCGTTGACGGCGGCAAAATCTCCGGCAATCGAGCAGAAGAAGGCGGCGGTATTTTCGCAAATAACGGAAGCTCTATTCAAATTAACAGCGGAACAATCTCCGGCAATACAGCGGACGCTGGCGGCGGCGTAATTGCGGAAGATACGGATTTTGTTATGCTCGGCGGCTCGATTATCGACAATAACGCAACGCTCGGCGGCGGTGTTATGACGTATTCGGGCGGTAATTTCAACATGGATAACGGCTTAATTGCCGAAAATACTGCACTGCGAGGCGGCGGTGTGTTTGTAGGTGTTGCCGGATCGTTTTTACTTAGAGGCGGCTTAATTACCGAGAACACTGCTACAAGCAATGGCGGCGGTGTGTTTGTTTCGAGTTCGCAAGTAGGTGTGGACAATCGAGCTATCTTCAGAATGGAAAACGGAATTATCACCGATAATGAAGCTTTACAAGGCGGCGGTGTAAATATCGGTCAAAATGGACAATTTTCACTGATTGACGGCATTGTTTCCGATAACCGTGCTATTGGAACAATCGGCTCAAGCGGCGGCGGAGTGTTCTCAAGCGGAGTATCAGGCAGTTCTGCTTTTTTAACCATGAACGGCGGAATAATTACCGGCAATACAGCGACAAATACCGGCGGCGGTGTCGCAAACCGGGCGTATTCTCAATTTGTATTCAACGATGGGCTTATCTCCGGCAATAATACTCAAATAGGCGGCGGTGTGTTTAATATCGACGACGGCGGATTTTGGATGTTCGGCGGAAGTATAACAGATAACGATGCTGAAGAAGGCGGCGGTATAAGCAATCGTGGCTTTTTCTTTATCGAAGAAGGCATAGTTTATGGTATTAACGCAGAGCCTGAAGTAGCGAATACCGCAGACGCCGGGGATGTTTTACTAACCGCTCCCGGCGCTGTATCATGGGGCGGTCAACTTAGCAATACCGGCGCAGTTATCGCAAGTACGGTGTTTGATATTCCCAGCCACCCGCTGCCGGGGCTTAACTATACTCTCCATGTCGAAGACGGCGTACTGGCTCAGATTATTTCTCCTACCGGCATGAGGCTTACAGGCATAAATGAAGATTACATTGGCGGCCGTGGACGTGTATTCCTTCGGCCATCCCCTGTCTCTTCCTGGACTCTGATGACAGGAGCTGAAACAGACATAACTTCAACAGAAGTAACTTTTATGTGGCCTAATTTTGTTGTCGCTATAGCAACATGGGAAGTAAGAATAGAATTTTGGGATAATCATAATCTTGTATCAAGTTATGTAGGGGATATTCCTCTGGAAAGAGGAGTTACTACAGTGCCATTCAGTGCCTTTAATGAAACCACTCATATTCAGCAAGTTACTTCCATAACAATTTCAAATATCCCGGAGCTTTATTTAAACAGAAACCTCTCTGCCATTCTTTGGATGCAAGTAGGTCAAGAGTGGCGGCTGGTTTCTGTACCTGTGGAAATTGAATCTTCTATAACGATTATTCCGACTTTGGTTATGCCGACAGGCTTTCGTGATTTAGAAATAGATTTTGTTTCATTTGGCACTACCCCTCCAGTATTAGTGTCAACGTATCGTATAACAAATAATTTTACCCACGGAGGGCATACTTTGCCCCATAACACCTGGACATGGGTTGATCCTGCCGGAGCGGCACCAAACACAGCCCCTTTGGGACACGGCTTGAACCAGCCTTCCCCAAACAGATTAATACCTAACGAAAACAGGGTGTTACCTGAAATGTTTATTTCTTCTGATGTTGATATACGCTTTGGCAGAGGAACCGGCCGCATTCTCTCCCCTGCTCAGAGAAAAGATTTAAGGCAGCAAATGCTGACAGTTCAGCCTTTAATGCCGCAAATACATATTTTGCCGAGGCTGGGGTATCAACCTCATGTGTTAAGGCAAATTAATTAATGGATTTTTAAGGGAAACTGCAAGCCAAAAGTTTGTAAGTTTCCCGCAGTTTCAAAAGGGAATTTTATGAAACATATTTTTAAGACAGCCGTTTTTTTTACCATATTGATAATGGCAGGTTTTATCTTTACAGCTTGCGGTTCTGATGATGATCTTGAAATATCAGGAAGTATAAGAATTATAGGGAATGCCTATGTTGGGCAGGAACTTTCTGTCGACACAAGCTCTTTGCAATCGAGCGGCAGGCTTACTTTCCAATGGAGACGAGGCGGAGAAGTTATCGGTAATGACAACACTTATGTTGTGCAAAGCGATGATTTGGGTTATGCCTTAACTGTTACGGTGATAAGCTCCGAAAACACGGGCTCGATAAGAAGTGCGCCAACTGCCATTGTTATCCGTCCGCCTTTTACTGGAACTGTCAGTATAATCGGGAGCGGTCATCTTGGACACACTTTAAGAGCGGACACTTCCGGGATGGGCGTTGTCGGAACAGTATCTTATCAGTGGATACGAGACGGGATCGAAATAGATGAAGCCGGAGCTAGATCTAACTCTTTTACTGTTCAACTCTCCGATAACGGTTCAGAATTTAAAGTAAGAGTGACTTCTTCAGGTAATTCAGGTGAATCTTTAAGCGAGCCTATAACGGCAGGTTTTGTTGAAATAACCGAAATAACAGACGTTCCCACATGGATGGAAAGAGGAACACAATTAACTCTTACTGGCTCACCATATCCGGCAAGACAAGCCGCTTTTACATGGAGTATAGAAGACAGGGGAACAACAAACGCACAACTTATTTCAGGCAGGTTGATAGCTTCCTCACAGGGAACGGTAATTGTAAGGGCAACTGTAGCTGATGGTATTGATTTTGGCGTGCCTTTTTCGGCTACCTTTAATATCGCTGTAATTGAGCCTGTAACCGAAATAACTGGAACGCCTTCATGGGTTTTGGCAGGAAACTCGCTGTCATTAACAGGTATGGCGCTCCCTGTTGACGCAACCTCAAGGAACATTACATGGAGTATCTACAACGATGGAGGAACCGGGGCGGTAGTCAACGGGAACACTCTGCAGACAACGTCAGGCGGAACAGCAATTGTAACTGCCACTGTTATCGACGGACACGGGCTCGGCGTTGATTTTACTCAAAATATTTCGATATCAGTAAACTCGGCTCCTTTTGATCAATGGATTACAAGGGTAAATTTTACCGGCGCTGAGCAAACAATACATTTGCATAATTTGTCAGGCAATGATGTTTTTTTAGTAAAAACAAACCTTTCAGATTCTGAAGTAATTGCGGCAAACACGGGAAGAGTTTTAAATGTCCTTCCCGACCTAACTTTTGCAGAGCCCTCCGCTTTCGGAATACACGAATTCGAATTCGAAACACTCGAAACTGATCGACCAATATTTGAACAACCTATCGATGAAGTGCGCCGTTTCCCGCGTCCGCCTATATCCAGAGATACCCAGCCAAGGGCGCTTAGAGAAGGATTTACTCCGCCTGTAGTCGGCGAGATAAGGCAGTTTTGGTTAGACCGGCAAAATGGAAATAATTTAACATTTGTGCAAGCAGACGCTGAATTAATGGCAGCAGGGAATCATGGCAATATATGGGTGGTTAACAATTCAATTACTCAAGCTGACGCTCAAATGCTCTCTGACAGTTTTGACATAATATATCCGGCAATGACAAATATTTTTGGATACGAATACGGCGGAAGGCCTAATCATCCCAATCAGGGGGGCAGAGACGGCGATCCAAATGTACAGATTCTCGTTTACAATATCACGATGGGCGGCGGCAATGTAGCCGGTTTCTTCTGGCCCAAAGATTTCTTTACAGACAAAGAGCTAAAGCAAAATCCTGAAACTAGCGGCTGGAAATCGAATAACGCTGAAATATTTTATTTAAACGCAAACTTTATAAGAACTATGCCCGTCTTAATGACTTCTGTTTTAGTTCATGAATTACAGCACATGATCATGTTTAACGAAAAAGAAATCGAATTAGGGTTTGACTTATTTGATCATTTTTGGTTTAACGAAATGCTTTCCATGATGGCGGAAGATATAATGGCAGAAATGATTAACATCCATCACACAAACTCAAATCATGTAACACAACAAAGAATCCCGGGTTTTTTAGCGCAGTATGATCGGGAAGGAATAACAGAGTGGAACCAGCTCGGTGTTTCTTATGCTACAAAGTACGCTTTCGGCGCATTCCTTCTGCGTAATTTCGGCGGAGCAGAACTTGTAAAAAACATTATGGCAAATAATTACGTTGGAATAAAATCAGTCACAGAAGCGTTAAACTTATTTCAATCAGGCTTGACTTTTGAAGATGCCTTGCGAGGGTTTGCGGAAGCCATGATTTTTACCGGGCAATACGCAAACGCTCATACTTTTAACAGAGGTGATACAAGAACCATTAACAATTATTTTACGTATACTTCTTTCCCGTTTGACATTTGGAATATGCGCAGAGGCGGAACCAGCTCCGAAATGGGGCCTAATATTTTTAATATAATAACTCCAAGGACAATGAGACCTCATTCTGTTGTTTTACATTCGTCAGGGGCATGGAGAAACGTAGCCGGAACAAAAACAATAACTTTGCAAAGGCCTGAAGATCCTAATATCGAATTCGCCATTATGGTCAGATAGGAGATTAACTTTTGCAGTAGTGAATCCATCACGTACTAACTTGACAAAGACTTTTTATTGTTTTATATTTTAATTAATACCATTAAGGAGGATCTTATGGATTTATCAGGTGCGGCAACTTATTCAAGATACGCCGCTCAAAATGACGTAGCTCAGGAAGTAGGCGTAAGAATGTTAAGCAATACAGTTGATCAAATGAGGCAAAGCGGCGAACAATTGGCAAATATCATTCAGACCTCAGGCGCAATTCAAGTGTCACCGCAAGGCGTTGGCAATTTGGTTGATATTCAGGCATAAATACGCAATTTTCTAGTCATTTTAACTACTCATAGGCTTGGAATAGCCAATGAGTAGTTTTTTTATACCGTACATTATGTTACACAATCAACAACCCTGCCACGGGGGTATTAAACCTTCGCCACGAATAACAAGTGTTTTTTAAGCTTTTTACAGAAAATATTATTATACTGAATGATAACGACTGAACCAGCAACATTAAACTTTTGCCACCTCGGGGAATTGAACCCCAGACACGCAGATTTTCAGCCGCAGCCGAAAGTGGCTAAATCACAATACTTGACTATATATTGGCATAAAATCTCTAAAATGTCAAGCCATTTATTCATAAATGGCTATATTGCAACACATCAAAATATATAGAGTTAGGCTTTTACTGTACATTTCTTGTACACTTTCTTCCAAACACGTAGATTTTTCGTCTACCAAACGGCAAAATAAAACATATAATTTCCTTGGATTATCATTTTTGAAGGTTTTTACTGTACAAATATGCTGTACATTTTTCATCTTTACTTTTTTTTCTTTGTTACTCTACGCGCAGATTCTTGGTCTGCTGGTCTTTTACACTGGAAGCTCCCACACAAAAATTTACGTTTATTTACACTCCACTGTAATTTCCCTTTCTTATAGGCTATAAATTAACATCGAAAGGAACAGAACAATGGATAAGCCGAGGATACCTTTATCAAAACATTTTGGTTAGAAAAACTCGAA
>WQWD01000104.1 GCA_009785545.1 Treponema sp.
AGCAGGTGCTCTAAGAGCGTCGATAAGCGAAGTTACAGGTGAAGGCGAAGAATACACGGTAGTCTTTACGATCAACAACAGAGATGTAAGTTCTGTCTGGATTCGAGAGTACGGCAACTGGCGTATAGGAACATTCGGAACAATAGCCGCAGGAGATCGAGCCCTTATCGACCGCAGGCAGGCGCAAAGAGAAAGGGACGCAAACCTGAGGCTTAACAGCCCTTTACACCTTGAAGCCGGATATGCGTTTATGTTTGACACAGCTTCCGCCGCTCTTTTTCTTAATCTTGATCTCTCGGGAAGCGGGTTTAATTTTTATCATACAGGGAATATATTCAGTTTTGGATTTTACTTTGGACATCGTTTCAGCATCCGGGCCGGAAATTTCGGTTTTATGCCCTATTTTAGGGCCGGGTTGACTGTGGTTTGGGATGATGAATGGCAAAGATGGCAATATGAGGATGATGGTCGATGGTCTTTTCAATTAGAAGACTATAGACGATGGTATGTGCCAGCTTCCGGTAAAATAGGATTAAAGGTAACCAGCACTCATTTACCGGGCTTTTTTGGTAATATCGGCTTTCAATTAAACTGGACTTTCAATGACGACGTTACATATAATCTTCCAGGATGGTTCCGCAGGGCATTAACCTTTTCAGTTGGCTACGCATTTTAATTGATTGGATAGGATGCTCCAATAGTCTACAGGGCGGAAAAGCCCTGTAGGCAACAAGTCGGGCAGGCACTAATAGAGTCTTCGTCAGTGTTTTGCAAAAAGATGCCTTCTTGGAGTTTGTTTTATACTTTTTTATGTTTTTTAAATGAGACAAAATTGGACGGAAATTCGTTTGCCCGTTTTTCAATCATGGCAATTTCCTCCGGGCTTGCCGGTTCTGTTACAGGTTTCCAATAATCATCTGCCAGATATGTTAACAATGGTTTTACTGCCGGAAGGCTTCGATCCGGTATAACATCAATAATAGTATGTAACTCTTTTCTTAATGCCAAAGCTGTCATCTTTTACTCCCCTTGTTCTTTTTTTTGTAAACTTGACCTCTCGGATCAATGTGCGTTACAAGTATGGTATTTTCATTTATCCGCCATAAAATTCTGTAACTTCCTACTCTAGTTCTGAATCCTTGCTGCCCTGTTATTGGTTCAATATCACCTTCAGGTGGTTCTTTTTCTAATTTTTCTATGGCATCATTTATGCGCTCTCTATCTTTTGCATTTAAACGATTCAAATATTTTTCTGCATCTTTGTGTAGAAATACGTCCATACTCATAGTGTAGACCACAGCCCCCCCATTTTGTCAATAGTGAAAATGTTTGGACATAAGCGAGCCGAGAGGGGTTTTCGCAGACTCTCCTGCCAGTAATTGCGACAGCCTCCGCATAGTGTTTTCTGTCAAAATAGAGTATGCTCTTAAGCAATGAAAGAAACAATAATCATTTTAGGCGCCGGTGTAATGCAGGGGCCAGCTATCCAGATCGCCAAAGAATTGGGGTTATATACAATTGCGTTAGATGGCAGTTCTTCCGCTCCAAATATCGCTATGGCTGACAAGTTTGAGCAAATCGATCTTAAAGACAAAGACGCCATTGAAACATTCGCCCGCTGTGTTCAACGTTCAACGAATCGGCTGGGAATAATGACGGCGGGAACTGATTTTTCGGCCAGTGTCGCATGGACGGCTGAAAAGTTAGGGCTTCCCGGTATCCCTTACGAAGCTGCGTTAAACGCTTCGGATAAATCAAGAATGCGTGAATGTTTTAAAAATGCGGCTCTCCCCTCTCCTGAATTTTTTACAATAACTTCAAAAGATCAATTTGAAAGTCAATTTGAAAGTAAAATTGACAATTTGCCGCTGCCTTTTCCGTTAGTTATAAAACCTGTAGATAATATGGGGAGCAGAGGCTGCCGCCGTGTCGATTGCATAAAAGAATTTCACGAAGCGGCAAAATCAGCGATTGGTTTTTCACGCACAGGCCGTATCATAGTCGAACGCTTTATGGACGGAGATGAGTTTTCGGTAGACGCAATTGTATATAAAGGCGAAATCACCATTTGCGGGCTTGCGGACAGACACATTTTTTTCCCTCCGTACTTTATCGAAATGGGACATACAATGCCGGCAAAAATAGAGCCGGAAAAACAAACAGAAATACTCGAAACTTTCAGGCGTGGAGTTCATGCGCTGGGGCTTGCAGGCAAAGACTGCGTAGGAGCCGCAAAGGGCGACATCAAACTAACATCCAAAGGCGCAATGATTGGAGAAATCGCAGCCCGCCTCTCTGGCGGTTATATGTCAGGCTGGACATATCCATACGCATCAGGAGTGTTTCCTATCAAATCCGCTATCCTTGCGGCAATGGGTAGAGAGCCAATCGGCCTTATTCCAAGTCGTGATTGGACGTGCGCAGAAAGGGCATTTATTTCGATTCCGGGAACAGTTAAACAAATAAGTAATAATCTGTCATCAGATTTTGTGAATGATTTTTTTCTGCGGATTAAAGAAGGGGATAAGGTTTTGTTTCCGGAGAATAATGTAACTAAATGCGGAAATGTTATCGCTTCCGCACAAGACAGAGAAACCGCCATAAATGCCGCTGAAGCTGCCGCTCGTTCTGTTTTTATCAGGCTCGATCCCGCTGATAACAAAACGGGGGAATTTCTTGGTTTATTTCACACTGAGGCACAGGGGTATGGAGAATACGGGCAAAAAGCGAATGTTTTTCCGCCAAACGCTTTTCAGTTAACAGAAGAATTATTGGAGGAACTTGCCCAAATCCCCGACACAAAAGGTCTAAGTTCCCAAGCTTCCACCATGGCAATAATCCCCTTCCCTGCTTTTACAGCCTCAAAACTCACCGATTACATGGGCAGAACAGTTTGGGAAACGCTTGAAGTTATTCGTTTTTTAACTGATTTAACTCTTCCAATCAGCGATGAAAATGCCGAAAATATAATAAGACTTGGACGTTCTTTTTGGGCTGCTCTGATACGCGGCTCTTATCAGGGCGCTGTCTACTATATTGATAAGCTAAGAAGAAACAATGAAAAAACAACTACTCAAATTAATTATAGTTATATGCCTTTTACTCCCCAATTTGCTGCACGCTAACACATTAAATGATACATTGAATTTGCTTAGGGCAATCGATTCCGGTTATACCACACAATTCAGGTACGACCCGTTATTTCGCAGCGGGGTTTTCAGGTTTGGAGACCATTTTTGCAGTTTTTCGGTAAGTAACAGAGAAGGTGAAACCGGGTATCTTTTGGTAAATAACCAGGAACTTTTTAATGTTCCTTTGCCGTTTAACAGAGACGGGCAGCTTGTTTTCCCGGACACATTTGTCGCAACGCTGACTAACACATTTACCAGGTTGCACGAAAATGACACAGCTCGTTTTCGCATCGCCGCTATCATTATTGATCCGGGTCATGGCGGAAGAGATCCGGGCGCTGTAGGCAATATTGTTGTAAACGGCAGAAATGTCAGGGTATACGAAAGAGAAATAGCTCTGAGAACCAGCCTGGCGCTTAGAGATCGCCTTTCTCAATCATTTCCCGATAAACGAATTATAATGACCAGAGAAACCGATGTATTTATCCCGTTGGAGCGAAGAGCGGATATAGCAAATTCAGTTGTACTCAGAGATAATGAAGCGGCAATTTTTGTTTCGATTCACGCCAACGGTTCTACAAATCGTAATGCGAGAGGTTTCGAAGTTTGGCACATAACAGAAGGCCACAGGCGTTTTGTTTTGGATACAACAAGAAATAATTACTCGCCAAGCATTAACGCAATCTTAAACGCCATGCTTGAACAGGAAATTAAGACAGAAAGCATTCTCCTAGCCGACGCCATTTTAGATGGTTTGGGAGAAACATTCGGCAATACTCTGCCCTCCCGCGGCCGCAAAGCAAATGACTGGTTTGTTGTCAGAACCAGCCGTATGCCTGCGGTTCTTGTAGAACTGGGGTTTGTAACCAACACCGAAGATGCCCGCCTAATGACCAGCGAAGAAGGCTTGCACAAGTTTGTGAATTCGTTGTATAATGGCATATCAAATTTTATTGGCATTTTTGAACGTTAATGATTACATTTTTGAAGACACTATTTAACTCCTCTATCGCGTTTCTCTCAAGCCCTGTAAAGCGCTGGCTTTTGTGTATTGCTATCATAGCTATAATCGCCCTTGTTGATTTTTTTGCTTTAGGTATTGCAAGGAGGACTTTTGTATTTTATAATATTGATAGCGGGGAAATTGTCGTTGAAAATCGGATGTTAAGACACGCCCGAACCCCGACAGGAAATAGATCAAAAGAGGAGGATATTATAATATACACAGAGGGAGCACTGCTTGGACCTGTGTCCAAGAATTTACTTCCTCTTTTTTCAAGCGACACCAGACTGAGAACACTTTTGTTACGTGACAGGGTTGTTTATGCAGATTTGTCACAATCTGCCGCTTTACCGCCTTTAGAAGGAGGAAATGTAATGGACAATTTCCAAACTTTACATGACGGGATTTTGCGAAATTTTCCTTATGTAAAGGGCGTACGATTTTTTATTGAGGGAAACAGGGTTTTTCTGGGAACGCTGAATAATGAAGGTTTTTCCTATATTGACTGATAATCGGTAGAATAAAAAAAAACCTAAAATAAAATAAAATTTGGTATATTGTCGTTGACAAAATATATTAAATTCATTAGAATATAAATCAAGAAGAAAATTTTTGAAACAAATGTTTTATTTAAAGGAGCTTTACATGAAAAAGGTGCTCATTCTTATCGTAATTGCGATGTTAGCGGTTCCACTGTTTGCAGGAGGAGAAGGCGTTTTAATCGATTTCTCTCTGCTTGCAGCGGATATTACTATTGGTGAAGGCGACAGACCCAACCAGAACCAACGGACATTGATGGATTTCTCTCATGTAACGGGTGGTACTGCGTTTTCTGACCGCCACAGAGATGCAATGAGAACATCTCTCGCAATTGAAAACTGGGAAGTAACTTTGGCATCATCTGCCAGATTCCCCACTAATATGGCAAACAGTTTTACAAGGGAAGCAGCTTCCAGACAATTTGGAACAGTAATGGGCGTTCGCGTACATTTCCCAACTGAGCCTCACAATTCTTGGGCGATGATCAGACCGCCTTTTGAAATTCCCGCTTTCGAAATGACAGAGGTAGACGCAGACGGGACTGTCACTCGCACTCAAAACGGTTTTACTTCCGGTCCCAGCCGCTTTGAATCTAGTGGTGACGGCGAACCTGCTTTCGGCGTAATCAAAAATGTCGCTGTTATCAGAGAAATAATGGTTCGCTTTTATGGTCTTAATTTCCCTCACCGTCTTTCGGTAATTCTTATCGACAGCCAGGGCAACGAGAGAACACACAACATGGGTCACATGAGGCATGACGGATGGATTTCAGCTGTATGGGTAAACCCCGCTTATATGCAAGAAGTAAGAAACAGAGACCTCAGATTGATGCCGCTCTATCCATTTAACACACCGTTTACTAAGTTCGGCGGATTCTTAATTCAGCGTGACGCTGCTCATATTGGCGGCGATTTTGTCACCTATTTTAAAGATGTAAGCATCATCTATGACAGAGCAACCCTTGATCAGGATCGTGATATTGATGATGAAGCTGTATGGGGTATCATTCAACAGCGCGAAGAAGCCAGAAAAACATGGGAAATGGAAAGATTTGGACATGATCAAATCTTGAGATTCCTTGAACAAGAAAGACAGGCAACAGCGCTTCCTTTCGGACATCCGGATCGTGAACAACAATAATTGAATATGATACTGTAATGGTTTAATACAATGCTGCCTGGAAAATTTTTTCGGGCAGCGTTTTTTTATCCTTAAAAAATAACAACGATGCAGACATCTTCTATTTCAGATTCAGACTTCACTCCTCCGAATAAAAACAATCTAAAAGCTGAGTTTGAAAAATACGAAAAAAGCCGTCATCTAATTGCTAATGATCTTGAAGAAAAAATTAAAAATATTTTAACTTCTGTCGAATCCAATTTAGTTGTCAGCAGAAGGGTAAAAAACTTTGACAGTTATTTTCTAAAATATATCAGACTATTAAAACAAGGACAAAAAATCCCGTTAATTACAGACTTAATGGGCATACGAGTTATTTGTCCGTTTATAAATGACTTACAATCTTCGGAAGAAAAAATAACCGAAAATTTTAAGGTTATAGAACGAGAAAGAAAAGGCTGCCATAACATTACGGAATTCGGTTATGAATCAATGCATTTATTAATCGAAATTCCCCAATCCATTATAGAAAAACATGGAAACCCCGGAATAAACATCCTAGAGATTCAGATACGCACGATTTTACAGGACGCTTGGGCGGAAGTTGAACATGAATTGGTTTATAAAGCCGAATTCAGCGTGTTCAGCGAATCCATGAAAAGAAAACTTGCCGCTGTAAACGCAAGTCTTACGCTTGCTGATTTAACTTTTCAGGATATTAGAGATTTACAAAGAAAATTCAGCAGGGAAATGGAAATCAGACGAGGCAGTTTCTTTAATAAAGTTGAAGAAGTAACAGATCACTATTTATTATCCGATGAACATGAACATTCGGAAAAACGGGCGATTTATGTAGACCCAAGCCTTGATAAAATTCACGAACAGGAAGACGAAAACCTTTCAATAGACAAGCTTTTAGTTAACGCTTTAACCGCTCATAATCAAAAACGGTATAATGAAGCGATAAGTCTTTATACAAAGATAATTGAATTAAAACCCGACAATGATACAATATGCTCAATTATTTATAATCATCGTGGAATGTTGTTTTTTGCCTGTTCTCAATATGAAAAGGCGATTGATGACTTTAACTTTTCTCTTAAACTAGACCCTACTTCTTATAAAGCATCATATTATCGGGGTCTTGTCAGATCCGTTCAGGAACAATACGCCCAAGCAATTGATGATTATTCATTTTCTTTGTCAATAAATCCTTACCAGCCATTTTGTCTGTTCAGGCGCGGACAAGCATATTATCATTCCGGCGATTATCTAAAAGGGCTCTCCGATTGTGAAAGCTCCCTTTCCATCGAACCGGAAAATGAATCTGTTATTAAGTTTAAAAACCTGATTCTAAAAAAGTTGCAAATGTAAAAAGTTTTCTTGATCGAGGAGAGAATCGAACTCCCGACCAGTTGCTTAGAAGGCAACTGCTCTATCCACTGAGCTACTCGACCTTAAAGTTATTATACAATTTTTGAAGAGTTGTGACAAGAACTTTTAAATATTATTTTACCACAAACCTCACGAACAGCGTGCCTTTGGCACGCAGCACGAACTTAATGCGAAGTACGAGTTCGTGCGGTTCGTGGTAAATAACATAACTTTTCTTATGCCAATGCTATAGCAAACGCCATAGCAAAGATTGATACAGTTTCGGCAATACCAATAACGATAAGGAAGCTGGCAGAGCCTTTTCCTGTTTCCGCTAAAGCTTCAGCAGCTGCTGCTGAACACATTGATTGAGTAATGGCGACAATACCAATACTAAGGCCGGCTCCCAGACCCAACAGTAAAAGAACTCCATCCGGTTGCACACTGTTAGTAAGCATGAGTGCGACAATCAAGCCGTATAATACGTTTGTTAAGCTTGTGCCGGCAAAGACAAGGAAAAGAAACGATGTCTTTTTATTCTGAACATAACATTTTTTGTATGCTCCAATGACTGCAGGTCCCCCCAGACCCATTGCAATAGCCGCACCAATGGCAGGGATTGCAAAACTCAATCCTACTCCTAATTGACCTAATAAACCCATTTCCATTTATAACTCCTCATTAATTTTATTTTTCCTTTTTCTTTAA
>WQWD01000105.1 GCA_009785545.1 Treponema sp.
TGAACAAGGAGAGTATGATCTAAGAAGTAATTTTGACTTTGAGCATCGTGTAACCAAAATGACAGAGAACTTTATTCGTGAATTCGACCAATTAGTTGATCAGAATATCATGGGCATATTTGGCGCAGCGCATACTACATTTGGCTTTTATGAAGTGCAGGGGTTTCCTGATATTCCGACTATGGCAGAGCGTTTAAGGGAGCGTTACGGCGATTCTTTACATACGACAGATTTGACATTATTTGGCCTGGGAAATAACCCCATAAGAGTGGATATAATTACCATAAACGGTGTAGACTACGAAGCCTCTTATTTTGGCACAGATTTAGAAGCATTTAGAGATGTTGTGTCGAGGAGTTTTTGGCGTTTGGAAAACGCTTATGACGATTTTAGAAACAAGCCAGCAAATGGAGACAACCTTCCTTTTTCCAACTATCCAATGGCGATAGAATTGTATCAAGTTTTTTTAGTAGATGTTGCGAGAACAGATGGCTCTATTTCAAGGCTGTTTTTCCGTTCTGACGGGAGATACTGGCTACGTATGCCGTCAACAACAGGGTTTATTGTAGAGTAATACATTATCTTAACCCATATCTGTACGCTGGATTGCTTTAAGTATTTTCTCAAATTCAAGCGTTAATTGTTTTGCTATCTCGGAAAGGTTCCTGCCTATTTTCTCCACTTCACGAAATGTTGAGCTTTGCTCGCTTCCAAGCTGGGATGCATCTGCCGCAGCGTTTTCTATTGTTCTCATTATGCCCAAAAGCACTTTCGATGATTCATAAATCTCGTTGACAAAATTCAAAAGTTCCTTAATGTCATTTGAGCCGGAGGTAATGTCCTTTTCTGTAGTTGCGATAGATTCTGTTGTTTCCTTAATAAGACTGCTAATATCTTTTATCGTGGCTTTTATTGACTGGGCAGATGCAGTTGAATTTGACGACAGCTCTCTGATACCATCTGCCACAACCTTAAACCCTCTGCCATATTCGGCGGCATGGGCGGCCTCAATAGAAGCGTTAATTGACAATAGATTGGTTTTGGATGATATTTCCTGAATCATTTTAACGAACTCGATAATTTTGTCAGAATTCTCTTTTAGGGTGGTAATCTTCCCTATCGAAAATTTCATTGATTCGTTAATTGTTTCCATATTCGTCTGAACATTGCCTGCATGCTTATTGCTGCCTTCTGCTTTCTCGCCAACGGTGGCACCGGCTTGCACGCCGACTTTGATATTGCCCAGAGATTCTTGTGCCTTTTCATTTACTTTTTCGGATATGCTCTCTGTTTTTTTAATAGCGGTATTTAAGCCGATTGATGAAGATTCAATGGTCTTTATAATCTCCCCGATAGAAGCTATACTTTTCTGAATCGTGGTATTGTCCTTTACTATTTCCACAGCCCCTATCACATTTCCGTCTTTATCATATACTCCGGCATTTGACACAAGTGCGTGGATTGTTGACCCGTTTTTGTGAAAAACATCTACCGCAACATCCTTCAAAAATTGTCTTACTTGAATGCAATTCTGTGTTGGGCAATCGGCTTTTGGAGGACAGACACTTGCTTTAAAAATATCATAACATTTGAGTTTTTTAGCTTCATGTTCTGTATAACCCATAAGTTTTGATATTGGTTCCGGCCAGAGGACAATATTGTAATCCATGTCCCTGATATAATACGGATCCGGCATTGCTGATTGAATGCCTTTAAGATGAAAGTTTTCAAGTTTTAATTTTTTGATTTCCTCGACAGCCTCTGTGCCCGATTGTGTTTCTTGAACTTCGGCTCCAATCTCTTTTTCAATTTTTTTCTCTTTCTTTTTGAATAACAGCATAAAACACCTCCAAATAATTTTATATACCGTTCATTGCGGTTAACAACTTGATTTCAAGCTTGCAATGCAAAACTCTAAGTGTCAACTATTAGCTTAGAAAGTGTCAGCGTTTAGTAGAAATGAAATCTTTTTTTTCTTAATATGCAAGGTAAATAACAGCTTAAATGTCAAACATAGCGGGTATTTCTTCAACAAGCAGAGGTCTAACTCCAAATATATGAACCTAACGCATTGCCCCCGCCTGCCAGCACACGCAATTGACATCAAACCATAAAATAATTTAGTATAACTTATGGCTGGAAACGACATTCATGAGGGAATGGATCCTGAACTTGCCGCTTTACTTGGAACAGCGGCTCCAGATACCAAGCTCCCCGATTTTAACGATATCTTTGGCAATAAAGAAAATAATGATTCACAAACCGGCGGCTCTGGTAGTGAGGTTGATCTTGGCAGTACCGGGTTTCCCCAAATAACCAAGCGGCTGGAAGAAAACAGCCACAACTTTTTTAACGATCCCAATTACTACAAAAACGCTCTGTCAAACGAAGGCGATATTGCCCAGAGGGTTCATACAATACTGCAAAAATACCTTACCGCCAAAGATCCAAAAGATCGCAGTGTTTTCCGCCAGCAATTTATCGCTCCATATTGGGAGTTTTTGTTTAATGTTGCCAGAAAAGCAACTGGAACGCTTCCCCCGCATAAAAAATTTCTGCTTCGTTTCGGTCTTTTGCACCCCAACTTTCTCAAAACCGAGACAAGAGAATTTTTCAGTAAAGTAGTCGTAGAAAATGAACTTGATCAACCTGTTCTTTACATGGATGAATGGCTTAACGGAATAGGAACCAGCAAAATGCGTGCGTCATCCACAGACGAGGTGAGGATTTCGAAAGCTAATTCTCAATCAAAGCTGATACAGTTGCTGGAAAAAGCGCAAGGCAAACTTGACGGAACAAGAACCATCGTAAAACAAAAAGACAGCGAGCGAAACGAAATCGAAAGATTTATTCGAAACAAAATCCAAGTCATTTACGAACGCACACCAATGCGTGAGTTGCCGGACATTTCAGACTGCTTGTGCGAAAGTCAAAAAATGGCAAGTGTTGAAATTCAAAACCTGTTAAAAGATCTGTTAAAAAACGATAATGAATTGGCAGTGAGTGTCAGGGATTATATCTCTGCGGAAACAGATGTCCAAATATTAAAAGACAAAATCGAAGCGGAAGGCGGCGCTCTCACCGTTGATATTGGCGCACTGGACAGCGAATGTAACACCTTGAGGCAGATGGCAAAAATGACTTGCGGTCGTCAGGGGAATCACTTCCCGATTCTTACGGGGGAATATTTTCACTGCGGCCCTAACGATGTCGCTACTCGTGAAAATGTTTTGACAATGCTTGCAAGAATCGAAAGTATCGATGCTGAAGCTTTCTGCCGTGTTTACAAAAACAAATTAAACCGCATCGCTCCGTATGTTTTATTGATACCAACTTACGGCGATACCGGCTTTTGCTGGGAACCGTTTGACCGTTACAATCGTGCAACAAGTCGAGGAAGAATTATAGTCCCGATGTATCCCAAAAACCTTTATATGGCAGTTCTGTACGCTGTTGCCGATCTTCGCTGGCAGGTAGCCAAAGAGAAGTCGTCATTTTACTGGATGGAAGAGGGACTCACGGGGCATTATTACCAGTGGTATCAATCACAAAAATTAAAAGGCGACATAAAAGAATATTTTATAAACGATTATATTATGTGGATGACCAAAGAAGCGGAAGGTATACAAAAACTTGATAAAGATGTACGCGGAACTTTTTGGCGTTATATGCCATTTACAAGAGAAATAAAAGAAAAACTTAAAACTCGCAATTTGATTTATCAGGAACTTTATCAAAGAGACATCAACCGCACAATGTCTGATGGATATTGATTGCGGACTTAGGAGCAAAAAATGAAAAATTTTTTAATATCAGCAGGACTATATGTTGCTATCGGTTTAATTATGGGTACTGTTTCTGTATTGATAATGCCAAAAATTTTATGGTGGCAAACCGCATTACTAATAGGCGGAACAATTGCTTTGACCTCTATTGGCAACCTTATTGAAAAAAAACTTGTTGAAAAAGGCAAAAACAAAGAAAAAGCGTAATCCGCAATATCTAAAAAATCTCTTTCAATATATTAAACACTTCTTCCTCAGAAACCGGCCATGGAGAGTTTGATACAAATTCCAAATTACGGGCGGCTTCGGCGGCGGCGGTAAGCCTGTCCAGCGGGATATTATGTTCTTTCAGTGTGGTTGGAATTTTTAAGGCTCCCATGATACGGCGGATAATGTCAGGTGCTGATTTGGCGGTATCCGCCACAGAGGCGGCCTTTGGAGTGCCAAGAAGTGTTGCAAGACGTGCTGTTTTTTCCGGGCGGGTGTTCACAAGGCGGTTCACTATCAGCGGGAACAAAACGGCGGAACACAAGGGCTTGGGGATAGGTGTGCGGGCGTTTATTGCGGCGGATAAAGCGACTCCAAATCCGGGGGAACTCAATGCGGAGCCAAAAGACGCAAGAAAACTTGCCTGAGCATAATTGTCTGCAAAACCTGCCTGAGAGGTCATGCCGTCACCGCCATTGCTGTTGGCACTGCCGCTTCGCAATAATTTAGCAAAAAGCGGCAACGCTTTTTCGAGCAATGAATCGGAAAGAAAATTTGCTCTTGTTGAACAATATGCTTCTACAGCGGTGAGCAATCCCTCAAAAACAAAACCGCTTGCAGAGACTTTGTTCGAATCAAGTTTAAACAAGCTGCTATCGACAATTACGGCAGAGTAAAGGCTGCCGGGAAATTGTATCAATTTTAAAAGTTTGTTTCGTGGATCGGGTGCGACAAAATATTCGGTTAAAGAAAAAGCGCAAGTGCTTTCTGTGGGAATCGAGATAAGGGGTAAAAACTTATTATGATGGATTCGGTCGTCAAACAGATTAAAAGCTGACAACTTCATGGGAGCCATGATTGCTGCCATGCGGGCGATAACTTGCGCTTGCTGTCCGCCAATGCCGATGATCGCATCACAATGAGCCGCACGGGACAACTCAACGATGTTCTCTGCAAAAGCAGGGTTTGCCGGCTCTCCCGAAGCGCCGGCTTCTATTCCGTCAAAAACAATAACTTTTAACCCTGAGTCTTCGAGAATTGATTTTAAGCGTTTTACGATTTCTGTGTCTAAGGCATGATCAGCAGCCACCATTATTTTTGAACCATGCCGAGAAGCTACTGTTCCCGCAATGCTCAGCGTATCTGCGCCAATGTGTACTTCCGGGTTAAACTTAAAAGAAATATCCATAAGGTTTTATGAAAATTGGGGGTTATGATACAAACCAGCTCGCCGGGCAAACTCGGTGTGCTACGCAAACCGGGTTTGTTATCCAAACCAAGCACTTAGAATGTTATCCGCCGTTGAGCCTATCACTCTATCATTCATATATGAGGGATCTTCTAATCTTTGTCTGAGTTCGACAATTCTGGCCTCATCCAAGTCCGGGGCGGATCTAATTAGTTCTATAACCTGATACCTTTCAGCCTGTTCCACCGCTTGTGTGGAAAGATTGATTGTATCGGTCTTTTCGCTCCCTCCCCGAGGCTCAGATCTCCCAGTCTTTCTGTTAAGAGAAATGGGCTCTACATGACCTATCCTGTCTACTATCATACTCCTATCCTTCTATCTTATTATCGGCAACTACCCACTATAAGTTTACTACTTAATTCAATTAATTGCCAGCTATAAACACAGAAAATTCACCGATTTGTTCTTTTTTTTGAATCAAAATATCGAGGATTTCAGCCGCCGTGCCACGCAAATATTCCTCGTGCATTTTGGTCATTTCCCGTCCAACGCAAACATACCGCTTGCTGTCAATTTCGGCAACATCAGTCATCAGCTTGAGAATTCTGTACGGCGACTCGTAAATAAGACAAGCTGCCTCCATCGCCATAAGCTCACGAAGCCGGCTTTTTCTTCTTCCCGGTTTTGGGGACAAAAACCCCTCAAAAATGACGGTTTTGTCCCTGCCTCCAGCCACACTTAAAAGCGCAGCAAATGCCGACGGCCCCGGGATGGGGATAACTTCATGTCCCGCCTGAGCCACCGCCCTTGCCAGAACCGCACCCGGATCGCTCAGAGCGGGAGTGCCGGCATCACTTGCGTAAGCCACAGTTTGCCCTTGATTCAAGACATCAATCACTTTTTGCGCCGCAAATTCTTCGTTTTGAGAGCGGCAAGAAATCAGTTTTACCCGAATTCCCAGATGGGAAAGCAGCTTCAACGTACGGCGGGTATCTTCGCAAGCCACAAGATCGACAGTTTTAAGAATTTCCGCAGCACGAAAGCTAAGATCGCCCAAATTTCCAATTGGTGTGCCGATAATATAGAGAGTTGCCACATGATCATTATACATAAAATTGGGAAATTATGGGAATAGACATATACATACAAATACTGGCTTTAACAATTATTGGGATTTTGCTGTTATGGTTTGGCTATATTATATTTTTAGGATCGCTTTCGCCATTTAATTGGGGGTGGTTTTCCTGGAAAGATTGGTGGAAAAGGGAAAAATTTAAAGGGGTTCCCGGCGAACCGAGAACTTGTCCCGTCTGCTCAATGAAGATGATAAGAGGCGAATTGGTTAAATCAATCGCTTTCCCGTCATTAAGCGGCGGCAGAGATAGATTGATGTATATCAAAGGTTGTTTTATCTGCTTGAATGAAAATGTGCCTCGTCGTTGCCCAATCTGCGATTCGCATTTATCTGTAGATGATTTTTTGGTATCACGAATGTTTGAACGTATTGGGCAAAAGAATCATGTTCATGTGTTAGGCTGTAATAAATGCAAGCTTTGATGTATAATAAGAATCAGGAGGCAGCGAATGAAAAAAAGACAAAGCCGGGCAATTTTATTTATTATTTTGGTGATTTTTTTATCATGTAAACAAAATTTCATTACTGAACCTGTAGAAGGCGGGAATTCATTAAAAATTATAGGGTATGCGGGTACAAGCACAAATATTGATATTCCTGGCAATATTCGAAGGCTGCCGGTTACCCATATTGGAGATCGGGCATTCGCTGGGCAAGAATTGGCAAGTGTTGTAATCCCGGACAGCGTTACTCATATCGGAGCCGGCGCTTTTTCAAGAAACCAGATGACAAGTGTTGTCATCGGCAGAAATGTTACTTACATTGGAGCAGAAGCGTTTGAACAAAACTTGCTGCCTGAAGTTGTTCTTCCGGAAGGCATTACTTACATCGGAGAGGCAGCGTTCCAGCTCAACATGATTTCAAGTCTTAGTCTTCCTAACAGTATTACCCGTCTCGAAAATGTTGTATTCGGCGGAAACCAGTTGGTCGGCGTTGTCATTCCAGACAGTGTTACATACATCGGCGATGCCGTTTTTGTTTTTAATCGTTTAGCAAGTGTTGTAATTCCTGATAGTGTTATACATATTGGAGAAAGCGCTTTTTTTGGAAACCGAATGGTTAATGCGGCTCTTTCGAATAACCTTAAACACATCGGCGGGTGGGCTTTTGCCGAAAATCGGCTGATTGATATTATCATCCCTGACAGCGTAACTTATATCGGAGAAAACGCATTTTTTAACACCCGATTGACTGACGTTATTATTCCACACAGCGTCACATACATCGGAGAGGATGCATTTGATGGTAACGTTAACGTAATTAGGCACGAATAAAATTGCAAGCTTTCTTAAATATATCCGATTTAGTCGATTTTGGAGCAAAGTAAGAATCGCTGACAAAATTGAAAATTTTTGTTGATCTTTAAACATTGTCGTGTTAGAATTAAAGTATACCAGTTTGGTATCTAATATCATTCCTTTTGGATAAGCTATGCAGTATTTTGATACTCATGCCCATTTAGGGCTAATAGTTGACGACCCTATTGAGCAGCTCATTGTGATTCAGGAAGCGAA
>WQWD01000106.1 GCA_009785545.1 Treponema sp.
AAAGGTTTAGGTATAATTGCGTATTTGTTCATAAAATTAATTCTCCAAAAAATTTAGGACAGTGAAAATCAGGGGTTGGAAGAAAAATAGGCGACCAGCAGCCAAAGTGAGGGTGCGCTGTTTTATCTCCGCATTTGTAAAAATTCCCCCGCATTATAGTTTTGGGTTTTAACTCCAGTGAAGGGAAAAACTTTCGCAAAAATGATAAGGGAATACGATACTCAAGGTTCCAACCGCTGCCATGCACAGCCGTTTTTACAAAAAACAGATCACGGTAATTTTCCTCCGGGAGCTCAACTCGGTTATTACGATCAGAGCCTATCGCAAGGTACATTCCTCCAGCAGGGTTGAATTCCCAATTTAGATATTCCATAGATTTAGATTCAGGTGATAAAAAAAATTCCATGCAACTGTCTGTGTGGGTATGACCAAAACCTTTTGTTTCCATTTTTAGTTCATTTTCATTAGTTTGCATATACACAAAAATAGATTCACCATCAGTACTTAAACAAGCCGTTGTTAAAGGGCGATAATCAATTTCAACAAGATGTCCCCAGGGGAAACAATTTATCTCTACTTTGTTGCATACGCCCTTTTGCCAATCCTGCTTTATAGAGTCAATCCAATTTATATGGTAAACTTTTTGAGCATCTTCTGAACTCAAATTAAACATTTTTCCTCTTTATTCTCATAACAAACATACTACCATATTTAACATACAATGGACTTGTTCGGCAACCCCGCCATGAAATATCAATCAGGCTGTTCAGCAAAAATTACCTTAACTTACTCAACACCCTGTCAAGACTATCGGCAAATTGTTTAAGCTCTTTTTTGCCGTAGTTGGAGGTTCTCTCAAAGTCCATGCCGTTTTCCGCAAGGCCGACTGTGAAGTTACGCAAAGATAACAATTCATTGATGTTGTTTGCCGTAAAAACACGCCCACGATCATCGAGCACGAAGATTTCTTTTTCGATAAGCCTCTTGGCGAGAGGAACATCTCTTGTTATTACAAGATCACCTTTTTGTGATAATTCTACGATACGGTCGTCTGCGGAATTATCTCCGTTTGGGCAAATCTCCATTTGTAACAACGCAGGTTTTAATTCAGCGGGTATTGGAATCGCTCGGTTAGCGGCAAATATAACTTTAGTCTCCATTTTTACCGCCCTGCGTGTGACAAGATCTCTTGCGTTTTTTGGGCAGGAATCAGCGTCAACTAATATTTTCATGAACAGCCGCAACAATCAGTTGCCGCAAAAAGAGTATATTGCCCGGTTAAAATTATTTCTTTGTTATTTAAATATTTATCGGAAACAAAAAAGGATTCGCCTTTTTTAAAAGGAATGCCGTCAGCGGTTAACTCTCCCGAAGTTACAATACAAATAGCTTTGGTTTTTAGCGGCAGAATCTTTTCATTATTGTTTCCGTTTAATCTGGCAAGTAAAAAATCTTTTGATGGAGTGTTATAACAAAACCAGTCATCATCAGACGGATTTAAAACATTTGGGTAATACGGCTCAAAATGTGTTATACTTAACAGCTCATCTATATCAATATGTTTTGGAGTAAGACCCGCACGCAGAACATTATCGGAACTTGACATCAGTTCGATTCCAAATCCGCTGATATACGCATGAAGAATCCCGGCAGGAATAAATACAGCCTGCCCCGGCTCCAAGTTTAAAACATTAAGAAAAAGAGGCGATAACACAGAAATATCCCCCGGATAAAGAGCGGCGAATTTTTTCATAAGAGTCCAGCTCTGCGGGATAATTTGTTCGCCAGGATGTTCGTCAACTTTATTATCAAACAAGGTTGAAAAAACAAACTTGCAATCATCTTTTGTAAATTTTAAAAGCGTCTTGTAAAAAGAAATAAGCGATTCCTTTTGGAGAGTCTCTACAAGAGGCGAAAACAATTGATTTAATGCGGGCGCAAAAGTTAAAAGTTCTTTAAACGAGCTTAAAGTATCAAGCGGCTTTCGAAAACCTGCCATCATTGTAAAAGGAGAAAGAGCGCACATAATTTCCGGTTTATGATTTGAATCCTTGTAATTACGCTCGGGCGAACTTAAAGGGATTCCTTTTTCTTCTTCTTTTTTAAAACCATTTTCCGCCTGTTCTTTGTCAGGGTGAACCTGAATCGAAAGCGGTTTGTCTATGCCAAGTAATTTGAAAAGAAACGGCAATTCTCCATGTACCTCGTTTAAGCCTGCCGTTTTATTATCGAGTTCTATACGTGAAGGAGCGCCCGGATGAGTTCCCATCCACATTTCGGCATAGGGCAACTCTGTATTTTCTAATCCCAAAAACTCCGGGATAAATTTCGGGCAGCCCCATTCATAATGTTTGATTTGATTAGTTAGTTTATTCATTTTTGTTATCTCCGAATAAATTTAGAGCGTGTTCCAGCTTCGCAATTAAGCGAAGGGTACGTTCTTCTATTTCTTGATCTTCCCATGAAACTTCGGAAAGGCTCTGATCAGAAGCGTCTTTTTGTTCTTGTAAGTGTTGTTTTATTTTGTTTATTTCATCGCATAACAGAAAACCTGTTAGAATGGCAATATTAAGAGGTTCTTTGATCCCTGAAATTTTTTGAGTATTTTGAACAGCCGCCCGGTATTGGGTCATTATTTTTTCGAGGTATGTTTCGCTTTCATCAGTAGTAATTGTGAAAGACGTTCCCAGAATATCCAGACATAATTCATTGACCATTTAAATCCCTAAAAAATGTCCAATTCTCCATCTGAAGAGGAGTCCGACTCTATCGGCTCTGTCGGCAAAGCCGGCCCTGCCGACGCTTCATCCTCATCATTCGGAGTTTCAGATTCTTTTATTTCAAAAAATTCTTTTTTGGTTTCATCCGGCGCTATTTTTTCTTTTGAAGCAGCCGGTTCTTTAACAGATGTTTTTTTTACGGCGTTTTTTTCTTTTAAACTGTTTTCAAAAGCTTCTTCGAATTGACTTAGGCGGTCGAGGGCAGCGAGAATGCCGTCTTCGATACGTCCCTGATCTTCTTTAAAACGTAAAACAAGCATTTCCAGCTCGTCAAGTCTTTTTTGACTTGCTTCAAGCTTGTCATGTAAACCCGCTTTTTCGGACACAAGGGTTGAGTTTTCTGCGGAGAGAATCTGCATATATTCAATTGCTTTGGCAGTTCTTGTTTCCAATAATTGTACTTGCTCTAAGCTAATCATTTAGACCCCTCCATCTAATTTTGTTTCAAAAAGACTGTCCGAAAAACTATTTCCGAACAGCCCCTTTGAAAACTTATAATGCCGCTTTTAAAGCACCTTTGGCTTTTTCGACAATTGCGAGAAACGCAGGGTTGTCTTCGGTTGCAAGATACGCTAATGTTTTGCGATTGATGACGACACCCGCTTTATCCAAGCCACAAATCAGCTTTGAATAAGAAATACCTACTTCGCGGCAGGCAGCATTAATTCTGATTATCCACAAACGGCGGAAATCACCCTTTCTGTCTTTTCTGTCACGGTAAGCGTAAGACAAGGATTTTGTTACCGCATCTTTGGCGGTTTTGAAGTTCGTGCTGCGACGACCCCAGTATCCCTTCGCCAGTTTTAGTATTTTTTTACGATGATTTTTTCTTTTAGAACCATCTACTGCTCTTGACATAAATTCCCCCTCATAAGGTTATTCAAACAGCATTTAAGCTTTAAGCCTAAAAATTCTTAACCGTAAGGTAAGAGCTGTTTTCTGATTACTGGTACATTGTCATCGGACAAAATACCTGCATGACGCAAGCCACGCTTACGTTTGGCTGACTTTTTAGTCAGGATATGGCGCAGATTCTGTTTTTTATACTTTACCTTGCCTGTGCCGGTAAAGGAAAAACGTTTTGCCGCCGCCTTTTTTGTCTTCATTTTGGGCATTTATTACCTCTTAGATTAATAAAAATTTTTAGTTATACGAAATGTTTCCTATAACTTTATTTTTTTCCTTTTGGACTTAAGACCATAGACATAAAACGGCCTTCCATTGCCGGCTGTTTGTCTATTACATACTCTCCTTCGATACGGGAAAGCACGTCTTTCATCACATCAAAACCAAGTTCTGTATGGGCAAGTTCTCGACCCCGGAAACGAATCGTTACTTTTACCTTATTGCCGCCGATTAGGAAATCCTTAATATGCTTCGATTTAAAATCCAAATCATGATCATCGATCTTTGGCTGCATTCGGATTTCTTTTTGTTTAACCATCTTCTGCTTTTTTTTGGAATCCCTAAGACGTTTTTCATTTTCAAACCTGAACTTGCCATAATTCAAAATTTTGACCACTGGAGGTACTGCGTTTGGCGCAACCTCCACAAGATCCAGACCTGTATCTCTGGCAATTTCAAGCGCTTGCGAAACAGACATGATTCCCTGTTCTCCATCATCCCGGATTAGACGGACTTCCCTGGAACGAATCTGTTCATTAATACGTAAATCTTTCTCTGCCAACTGGCCTCCTTATCTCCATGTAATAGTTTATCAAATTTTCGGATTCTTTGTCTAGCTCTCTATCATTGTTCCGATACCTTCATCAGTAAAAAGTTCTATTAAAAGAGCGTGCGGAAGGCGGCCGTCGATAATATGGGCTTTTTTTACACCGCCGTCAATTGCCACCGCACAACAGTCGGTTTTGGGGATCATCCCTTTTGTGATAATACCTTCGTTTCTAAGAATGTCAATTTGGGATCTCGGCAGAGATTTAATCAGCGAGTCTCCATCGTTAATATCACGAAGAATACCCTGAACATCGGTCATCAGCACCAGTTTTTCCGCTTTAAGAACAACCGCAATTTTTGCGGCGGCAATATCAGCGTTAATATTCAAAGCTTTTCCTTCGTCTTCGCCTATTCCATACGCAACAGACGAAATAACAGGAATAATGCCCGAATCCAATACAGGATTTATAATTGATACATCGACATTTTCAATTTCACCGACAAAGCCCAAATCTTTTTCGCCCTTTACCCTGCGGGCCTTAAAAAGGCTGCCGTCAATTCCGCACATACCGATTGCCCTTCCGCCTGCTTTTTGAATAAGAGCTACAATATCTTTGTTTACTTTTCCGCACAAAACCATTTGCACAATGTCCATTGTTTCTTCGTCTGTGTATCTGAGCCCGTCAATGAAACGGCTTTCTTTGCCTGTCTTTTTAAGCACAGCTTCTATTTCAGGGCCGCCGCCGTGAACAAGCACCGTGCGGATTCCTACGCAAGACATGAGAATTACATCTTCCATTACGGCTTGTTTTACAGCATCCAACATAGCGTTTCCGCCATACTTAACAACAATTGTTTTATTATTAAAACTTTGAATATACGGCAATGCCTGAATTAAAAATTCCGCTCTGATTTTGTTGGAAATTGATTGTTCCAACAATTTTCGTTCACTCATGATCGATAATCTCCGTTGATTTTAACATAGTCGTATGTAAGATCGCATCCCCACACAGATGCCGTTCCATCGCCGTCTTTAAGATTGATTAATATTTCGATTTCGCTTTGGGAAAGCACTTCTTTGGCTTTAACTTCGTCAAAGAGAACCGTAACGCCGCCTGCGCAAACTTCGATCTCCCCTGCCCCGCTTCTAAAAACAACTCCCGCTGTTTCCGGCGAAAACTCAGCTTTAGCATACCCCATTGCGCATAACACCCGTCCCCAATTGGCATCAGCGCCAAAACAGGCTGCCTTTACAAGGCTCGAGGACGCAACCGACTTAGCTAATTTTTCTGCCGTGTCCTCACAAAAAGCGCCTTTTACAGTTACAGTTAAAAGCTTTGTCGCTCCTTCTCCGTCAGCGGCAATCATCTTTGCCAAAGCGATACAAACATATTCAAGAGCGGAAGAAAATACTTCGTAATTGCGATGTTCTTTATTGTTGATTGCTTCGTTTAACGCCTGCCCGTTTGCCATTACTAAAACAATGTCGTTAGTTGAAGTATCTCCGTCAACAGTTACTCTGTTAAACGATTTTTTCACGGCGTTACGCAAAACTTCGTTTAATGTATCAATACTGACTGCCGCATCAGTTGTGATAAAACATAACATGGTCGCCATATCAGGATGTATCATCCCTGAGCCTTTTGCCATAGCTCCGATACGCACAAGTTTGCCATCAATCTCAATTTCGATGGAGATTTCCTTTTTGCGTATATCGGTTGTCATAATCGCTTCTAAAGCCGCCTCATGCCCCTGCATATCGTCACGCAGACTCAGCTTCAAATCATCGATATTTTTTTCGATTAGCTCGATAGGTAACGGAACACCGATAACCCCTGTCGAGGCGACTGCAACTTGAGACTTGTCAAGTCCAAGAACATTTGCCGCAAGAAGCGCCATTTTCCGTGCCGAGTCAAGTCCATCCTGCCCTGTGCAAGCATTGGCGTTGCCTGAATTTACAATTACAGCGTGCAATTTGCCGTTATCGATATTTTCACGGCAGACTTGTATACTTGCGGCTTTTACTATATTTGTTGTAAACATTGCGGCGGCAGCGCATGGGGTCGGCGAATAAATAAGCGCCAAATCTTTTTTTTGCGAGCCTTTTTTTATGCCGCAATGTATGCCGCCTGAGGCAAACCCTTTCGGCGCACAAATACCGCCGGATATTTCTTTCACTTTAAACTCCATATTTTTACATCGAATATGCGAACAAATCAAAACAACATTGGGATCATCCCAAGCCCGGTCGTTTCTTCAAAATCAAATAATATGTTCATGTTTTGAACCGCCTGACCCGCAGCGCCTTTTATCATATTGTCGATTGCTGTTACTGCGATTAATGTGGAGCTGTTTGAATCAACACAAACAGAAATATCGCAATAATTTGAATGACGCACACGATTAACAGCGGCATTTACACCTAACGGCAGGATACGAACGAACGGCTCATCTTTATAAAAATCCTTGTAAATTTCGTGGACTTTGCCAGCGTTTGTCTTTGTCTCAGCCGGCAGCGGGATGTATATCGTGCAAAGTATTCCTCTGTTCATAGGAGCGAGATGCGGAGTAAAAATCACACTCGGAGCCGATACGCCGTTTTTTTTGGCGGCGGCGGCAAGGTTACGTGCAATTTCAGGAGAGTGCCTGTGAGAGGCAATCTTGTAAGGCACTATTGAATCGGCGCACTCCGGGTAATGAAACATACGAGAAGGTTCTCTGCCGCCGCCGGAAATGCCGGAAACCGCATTTATGATGATCGGGGTAACATCACCGCAAAGCCCGTTGGAAAGAGCCGGCAAAATACCTAAAGTTGCGGCTGTAGGGTAACAGCCGGGGTTGGCGATAATTGCAGGTTCTTTTGCCGCCAGCTTTGCCCGCTCACGATTTAGCTCAGGAAGACCATAAACCGATTTTTTGTGCAATTCAGGAAACTTGTAGGGCGTGTCGTACCATGTTTTATATGTTTCTTCATCATCATCAAAACGAAAATCTGCGGAAAGGTCGATAAAATGTATTTTTCGCTCCATGCAAGCAGCGGCGTAAGATTCCCCAACAGCGTGAGGCAAAGCGGAAAAAACCACATCTGATGAAGCTATAACTTCTTCAGGTTTTAAAAGCTTTGATGTTACTATTCCCAAAAAGTTTGGATAAACATCTTCCATGCGTTCGCCTTCAAAACTAATCGAAGAAAGTAAAATTTTGTCAATTTTGGGATGTCCCGAAAGAAGCCTTGTCAATTCCGCGCCAGCGTAACCGGTCGCGCCGATAATCCCCACTATCATGGAGTTATTATGCACTTTTGG
>WQWD01000107.1 GCA_009785545.1 Treponema sp.
AAGCATTCCCGCATTGATTGCGGCAGCCTGTTCAAAGGTTTCCATCGCAGCATCCACGCCAAAAGCTATTTTACGAACGGCAGCTCCGTCATTATCAACCTGAATCCCGTTCATGGCACGGTCAATTGAGGCAAATCCGTCTATCTCTAAAAAACTTTTAAAAAATGCGTCAAACTGTACTGTAGTCAATCCATTACTCACAAGCTAACTTTAACATAAAGAAAATATCTTGAAAAGGTATCAGAAGCATAAATTTTCGGCAGTAAATTGCCTAAAAATCGAAAAACATGATATACAAAACAGACAAAACAAGTATACTATATATTAGTATATTACATATTAGGAGAAAAAAATGAATAGAATTGCTTCATTTGTATTAAACATTGCAGTAGCTCTTTATCTCTTTGCAAACGGGATTTTGGGAATAACGCAAAGGCCTGCCTTGGGTGTTCCGGGCGGCGAATTCGGCACAATGGTAGCTACCATATTTGGAAGCGGCGATCTGACAAATATATTAACCATTGTTTTATCAATCTGCGCTATTGTAGCGGGAGTTTTCCTGCTGTTGAAATTATTCAACGTAGATATTCGCATTACGGACATGATCCTTTTTGTCTTTGTCATTGTGTGGGTAGTTTTTATCGTAATCGTAGACATTATCCGCCCGATTCAAAGCAGCGTCGAGGTTTTGCCATACCTAAAAGGTTTAGCATCACACTTAATGGTTTTAGGCGCGCTTATGTTATCTACACAAAGGTTTGGTAATAGATAGTTTTTTTTACAATTGCGGCTGTTCCAAAACTTTTCAATTTAAAGTTTTGGAACAGCACATCACACCACAATATTAACCAGTTTATCCGGCACGATGATAACCTTTTTCACGGGTTGTCCTTCAAGCCATTTTTGTACGCCGGGTAGAGCAAATGCGGCTTTTTCAAGCTCATCTTTTGACATTCCTGCTGCGGCAGTAAACTTGTCACGAACTTTTCCGCTCACTTGAACCACTACAGTTACTTCGTCATCATGTGTTAAAGCTTCATCGTAAGACGGCCATTGACAGGCTGATACGCTTTTGTTGTACCCCAGTTTTTCCCACAGCTCTTCGCCCAAATGCGGCGCATACGCACTTGCCATAATAACCAGCGGTTCCCACAAATAACGAGGGATCTCCGTCAATTTAACAAGCTCGTTTGAGTAGATCATCATCGCACTGATTGCTGTATTGAAATTCAAAGTGTCAGTGTCGTCGGTTACCTTTTTAATTGTTTTGTGCAGTAATTTTGTTAATTGATCCGCAGAAGTATCAAACGCCTGGTTTGAGATCGGCGCAGATTTATCGATAACAGGTTTTTCGCTAATCGCCCATAATTTTTCCAGAAAACGGGAGACACCGACAAGGCCTGCTGTCTGCCAAGGCTTACTGACTTCAAGAGGACCCATAAACATTTCGTAGAGCCGCAGAGAATCGGCTCCGTATTCACGGATTATGTCATCAGGATTAATAACATTTTTTAGACTCTTGCTCATTTTAGCGATCACTTCGGTTACCGATTCGCCATTGGCGGTTTCAACAAAACTGCCGTCAGGTTTTTTTTCGACTTGATCTGTCGGAACCATCGTTTTGTCACCACGCTGATACGCAAACGAAACAATCATTCCTTGATTCACCAATCGTTGGAAAGGCTCGGTTGTGTTCACAAGACCGAGATCATACAAAACTTTGTGCCAAAATCTGCCGTAGAGAAGATGAAGCACAGCGTGCTCCACTCCGCCGACATACAAATCTACAGGAGCCCAGTAATCGATTTTGTCTTTTGCGGCAAAAGCATTGTTATTTTGCGGATCAAGATATCTGAGGTAATACCAGCATGAACCCGCCCATTGAGGCATCGTATTTGTTTCCCGTCTTGCGGCGGCTCCGCATTTTGGGCAGGTTGTGTTCACCCATTCAGAGATAGCGGCAAGCGGCGATTCACCTGTGCCAGTGGGCGCATAGGATTTTACATCGGGCAGCGTCAAAGGTAAATCGCTTTCCGGCAGCGCAACAATTCCGCAACATTCGCAATGCACGATGGGAATTGGTTCACCCCAATAACGCTGGCGTGAAAATATCCAGTCTCTTAATTTGTAGTTAACTGTTTTTTTTCCAAATCTATTTTCCTCAAGCCACTTTGTTATTTTTTCTTTTGCCTTTGCGGTTGGAAGTCCCGATATAAGGCCGGAATTTATCGAGTAGCCGTCAGCAACAGTACACTCTGCCGGTTCGTCAATATCCTCGTCTCCTTTTGAAAGATCATCTAATACAACTTTTACGATTGGCAGTCCAAATGTTTTTGCGAATTCCCAGTCTCTTTCATCATGAGCGGGAACCGCCATGATTGCGCCGGTTCCGTAGGAGATAAGGACATAATCAGCGATCCAGATTGGTATCTTTTCATAATTAACAGGATTGATTGCATACGCTCCCGAGAATACGCCGGTTTTTTCTTTTGCCAAATCGGTGCGTTCCAAATCACTTTTTTTTGACGCTTCTTCGATGTAAGCGGCAACAGCCTGTTTTTGCTCAGGTCTGGTGATTTTTTCCACAAGAGAATGTTCGGGAGAAAGCACCATGTAGGTTGCGCCAAAAAGCGTGTCGGGTCTTGTTGTGTATATTTCGATTGAATAATCTTCTTTGACATCAGCCGGCTTATCAACCTTGAATGTAACATTAGCACCTTCACTGCGGCCAATCCAATTGCGCTGCATTTGTTTTACGGGTTCAGGCCAATCGAGGTCTGTTAGATCATTTAATAACCGTTCGGCATAAGCTGTAATTTTTAATATCCACTGACGGATACGTTTACGAACCACTTTGGTTTTACACCGCTCGCAAAAACCATCGACCACTTCTTCGTTTGCAAGCCCGGTCAAACAGGAAGGACACCAATTTATCGGGCTGTCCGCTTCATAGGCAAGCCCTTTTTCAAAAAGTTTCAGGAAAATCCATTGTGTCCATTTGTAGTAGTTTTCGTCGGAAGTGGCTATTTCACGATCCCAATCGTACGAAAAACCAAGCGCCTTTATTTGCCGTCTAAAATGTTCGATGTTTTCGGCAGTTGTTTTTGCCGGATGAATCCCCATTTTGATTGCGTAATTTTCGGCGGGCAAACCAAACGAGTCAAATCCCATCGGGTGCAGAACATTAAAACCTTTCATGCGAAGGTAGCGGCAGTAAATGTCGGTAGCCGTATAACCTTCGGGGTGGCCGACGTGCAGCCCCGCCGCCGACGGATAAGGGAACATATCAAGCACATAACGACGCTTGTCTTTGGGGAAGGAAGGATCTTCCACTGTCTTAAAAGTTTTGTTGTCATCCCAAAATTTTTGCCATTTCGGTTCGATTGTTTCAAAAGGGTACTTTGCCATAAGGGAATTATAGGAGATTCTGAAGGAGTTGACAATCATGGCAGGCGGCTTGCGAAAATCCCTGTCGGCTCGGGAACGGCTGTGATGTAATCTACTACACGCTCTGGCGTGGCGGGCTAGGACTACACAGCCGTATTTCGCCGACACGGCTTTTCGCAAGCCGCCTGCCAGAGTGTATACCTGTGTTATGTGTTGCAATTTTGTGTGGTGGGTGTGCCAAGTTGTTTTGTGTGTATTGGCGGAAAAATATTTTTCAGAAAATTTCAATTTCGATAAAGCGCCACGCATATCTAACCCATATATATGTATGAAAATTAATACAAACTTTAAAGACAGCGTTTTCACTAAACTTTTTAGCGAACCCGATTTACTGCGGGCGCTGTACTGCGCACTCGAAGGAACAACTCTGCCTTCTGATTTACCGGTTTCCATTAACACTCTCGAAAACGTCGTGTTTATGGATTTATACAACGACATCTCTTTTGAGATTGGCGGAAAACTTATCGTACTTATCGAACATCAAAGTACGATCAACCCTAACATGGGACTGCGTCTCCTTCTCTACATCTCTCGTGTACTTGAAAAGATTATTACAAGGAAAAACTTGTATTCGGGAAACCGCCTGTCCATTCCATGGCCGGAGTTTTTCGTTCTGTACAACGGCAAAGAACCTTATCCCGATAATGCCACTCTGCGTTTATCAGATTTATTTGAAAAACCGCACGATTTAGGGCTTCCGAAAAAAGCGGTTCCGTTGTTAGATTTAGAAGTAAAAGTGATAAACATCAATGAGGGCAAAAACGAAGCTATTGTTAACCGCTGTAAAAAACTTGCAGAGTACAGCACGTTTATTGCCAAGACAAGGAGCTTTGAAAAGGATTTGCAGGATAGAGAAAAAGCGGTAAAAGCCGCTATTAAATATTGCTCAAGGTATGATATACTAAAAGAGTTCTTGGAAATTCACGCTTCGGAGGTTTTGAATATGTTACTAACTGAATGGAACACAGAAGACGCTCTCGCTGTACGATTTGAAGAAGGTATAGAAAAAGGGCGTGAAGAAACCTTGGATTTAATCGCTCAGGGTTATTCGATTGATGAAATCAGAGAACGCCTGATGTACAAGACAGCTGGTAGAGAAGACAGAAAACCTCTCTAATTGTTATAGACAATCATGGCAGGCGGGGCTGCGGAACCTGTCAGGAAAAACTCCGGGGGAGACCGCCTTCGAGCCCCCTACTGGGTCTCTATGGCGGAGAGTCCCGGAGATGTTTTTCCTGCCCGACTCCGCAACCCCGCCTGCCTGAGTGTATACCCGTGTTATGTGTTACAATTTTGGGGGGTGACCGTCACCTCATTTTTCAGGGGACAGACATAAAGTTGGCGTGACTGACACTAAGCGTGACTGACACTAAGCGTGACCTGAGAGGTGCCAGATACAGAATGTTTGTGCCTGACACTAAGCGTGACCTTAAAGTTGGAGTGACTGACACTAAGCGTGACCTATTTGCCCTTCTACCACCTGAAAATTAATTCACCAAATCGGATGTATGCCCACCCGATACGCCACATAATATCAGATATAAAATGTATGCCTATCGCACTTAACAAACCGTACTTCCTCAAAAAAAATGTACAAACCAATGATAATGGAGCATATAAGCCTATTATTACGAGATAATCTTCAAAAGGCAGGTCGAAAATGTTCCTTGCACTTCCTGAATAAAATAACATAGTTGAGTCTATATGCCTTATTGAAAATATCAACGCACATATAACGGCAACACGCCAGAACAACTTGGTTTGCCCTTCTTCAGTCTTTGCTGTTTTTGAAAAAAGCCACATTAAAAATATTACCGTAAACATATTTACAATTTGGCAGCCTATTCCTTCGGCAATAGATGAAAACATTGAAGCAGGTATTTGAGAGTAAGCGTACTTCAATATGTTCCCGAATGAGCGAGCTGATACTGTCTGGTACCCAATAAAGAACAATCCCATTAAAAAACCAACTAATATGGTTGTGATGATAACTTTTGTTTTTTTTATTTCATCATTCAGAATATTTTTAAAACCTGTCTTTAACGAAAGATGTACAGCCAATACACCAAAAGAGCCCCACAAAAACAATCGCCACACAGCATTAATGATACCAGTTTCTATGCTTGAAACATGCCTTCCGAATAATCGAGTCAGCTCTAAGCCGGTAAAAGCATGGTCTAATCCTACTCTCTCTGCACTCCAACGATGGGAGGTAGCACTGAACAAAAATACACTGAGGCACATGATAAATACAAGCAAAAACAAAACGGCATAGTTTTTTTTAGTTTCCATATATAGGTATCTCCAACTAAAATTATTTGTTATAAGCGTTCTTGGTATATCCTACTGCACTTCCATCGCCGAACACATCCAGAAAAACAACGCAAAATACACTATAAAGAGGGCTGTTTATCCTGTCATTATTTAAATGACCTGTCAAGTTGTTCAATTCTCCTCTTGCTTTAATAAGAGTAAGAATATTTTTATCAACGAATTTTTTCATTTTTTATTGACAAAAAGACGAAATTCGCTTAAAATTACAGTGAATTTGAATATTCGCGGACTAAGTCCGACGGTTAAGGAGTAGACTATGCCATTTTGGTTATGGTGCATAATAGGTCTTCTTGCCGGGTTACCTTTTGGTTGGTTAATTAGATGGCTTTATGCCAGATTTCAACTTGCAACAACAGAGCAATTTGCAGAACGTATAAAAAATGATGCAATTAAGGAAGCGGAAGCAAAGAAAAAAGAGCTTCTCCTTGAAGCAAAAGAACAAGTAATACGTGAGAGAAACCATCAAGAAAGAGAAACTCGGGAACGCAGGGCTGAATTACAGCGGTACGAACGCCGCATAGTACAAAAAGAAGAAACACTGGACAAAAAAACCTCTCAAATTGAGCGGACTGAACAGGTGTTTATCGAGAAGGAAAAAAACTTTCAACAACGTGAAAACGCTCTTTCAAAAGAAGAACAGCGTTACCGTGCGGAGCTTGAACGCATTTCCGGCTTAACCTCTGATGAGGCTAAGTCGCTGATCATCAAAGATCTTGAAAACGAAGCCAAACACGATGCGCAAGTCTTAATCAACAAAATTGAGCAGGAAGCGAATCTTGCCGCAGAGAAAAAGGCGCGAGACATCCTCGTTACAACAATCCAGCGGCTCTCTACGGAAGTGACAGGTGACGTAACAGTTACAACCGTCAATCTGCCCAACGATGAAATGAAAGGCCGTATAATAGGAAGAGAAGGACGTAATATCCGCACCCTCGAAACACTGACAGGGGTGGATGTTATAATTGATGATACCCCCGAAGCGGTCGTCATTTCCTGTTTTGATCCTGTTCGGCGTGAAGTAGCAAAACTCGCCCTTGAACGGCTTATTCTTGACGGACGAATCCACCCTGCAAGAATAGAGGAAATCGTCATTAAAATCAGCAAGGATATTTCGCAGAAAATCTTCGAAGAAGGCGAAAAAGTTCTTTTTGATTTGGGGATTCACAATATCAAACAGGATGCTGTCCGTGCTCTTGGGCGGCTGTATTTCCGAACCAGTTATGGTCAGAACGTGCTTCAACATTCCAAAGAGGTTGCGATAATCGCCGGAATGTTGGCTGCAGAAATTGGCTGTAACCGTGACTTGGCAAAACGTGCCGCTCTGTTACACGACATCGGCAAAGGTATCGAATCAGACTCCGAGCTAAACCACGCCGAAATTGGCATGGACATGGCACGCAAAATGGGCGAGGATGCCCGCATTATCAATGCAATTGGCAGTCATCATAACGATATTGAACCTTCTTGTATCGAAGCTGTACTTGTGCAAATTGCCGATGCGATCTCAGCCGCCAGACCGGGTGCTCGCAAAGAAACTCTTGACAATTACATGAAACGCCTTGAAAACCTTGAAGGTATTGCCAACAGTTTCAACGGCGTTGATAAATCTTTTGCTGTTCAGGCTGGTCGTGAATTGCGAATAATCGTAAACAACGAAGCGGTCAACGACGACCAAACCAGAGAACTTGCAAAAGATATTGCCAAGAAGATCGAAAACGACCTTAGGTATCCGGGGCGAATCAAAGTAACAATGATACGGGAGACACGGATTACTGAATACGCCCGATAGGTGAGCCAGTGACAAAACTGGTACAAAACTTGATAAGGATGCGCAATGAAAACACTGGATTTGATTTGTTCAAAAGGTTTTTTTGCGTATCTTTATGGGTTTGGTGCAATTGATACTTGGCTTGGAACAAACCTGTTATATAACAAAGACACAAATGGAGCGAT
>WQWD01000108.1 GCA_009785545.1 Treponema sp.
AGACGAAAAAACATTGATTACTTCCGTAGAAAAATTAGACGCAGCCTGCCGAGAAATGGGAAAAGAGCCGGTACATTATGTACTTGGAAAACACGAAATCGAAGATTTTCAAAAAGCCGACATGGTTTTAAAAAACCCAGGTGTAAGGCCGTCTTCTCCTTTTTTGCAGGCAGCAAAACGTATAGAAACGGATATTTCCCTCTTTTTGGCGGAGTCTCCCGCAAGGCATTTTGCCGTTACAGGCACAAAAGGAAAATCGGGAACTTCTTCCGCTCTCCATTGGATATTGGCTCAAAACAGAAAAATCGGGAGGGCATTCCTTGGCGGAAACATAACAGTTTCGCCTTTAACTTTCTTAAAAGACCTGACAGAAAATGACGATGTTGTTCTGGAACTGTCAAGTTTCATGTTAGGGGACATAAAAAATCATAAAGCTCCCGATGGCAGTATGTTGTTAAAACCTGCTGTTTCAGTTTTAACTACCATCATGGAAGATCATCTTGACAGATACGCCGATATGGATGAGTACATTGACGATAAGAGAAACATTTACCGTGGGCAAGATTCTTCCAACATCACAGTGGCAGGCGATGACTGGTGGGGCAAAAGTTTTCACTCAGAATCAAAAGCACGCCCAATCATCTGGTCACGGGAAAAACTCTCCGAAGGACAAAGCGGAGGATGGCTGGATTCAAACGGAGCGGGTTTTGCTCGTCTTTGGGATTGGGAAGGAGTGTCCGGGCAAATCGAGGAAATTGTTCCTGAAGTTGTTCTTACTCCGGGCGAACACCAAAAACTCAATATGTTATGCGCTGCGTTAGCCGCATACGGCAGCGGGATAAAAGCACAAAACATTTACGAAGCGTTATCCGCTTACAAAGGCATTGAACACCGCATTGAGTTTTTCCATGAAGCGAACGGCATACGGTTTTACAATGACAGCGCCGCCACCATTCCGCAAGCCGCAGCAGCGTGCATTAATGCATTAAGCACGCAATCAAACCTTGTTCTTGTTACCGGCGGCACAGACAAAAACCTTGTTTTTTCTCCATTGTCTAATGTGTGCAAAAAACCCAAAGCTGTGATACTCCTTGCAGGTACAGGCAGCGATAAACTTTGCAAGTTATTTGACGAAGAGGGTGTTTCCTACAGCGGCCCATTTGACAATCTTGACGAAGCAGTTTATACAGCTATCAGCAAAGCCAAAAGCGGCGATAATGTAGCGCTCTCTCCCGGCTGCGCAAGCTTTGGAATGTTCCTGAATGAATTTGATCGAGGCCGCAAGTGGAAGGAAGCAGTAATCAGATTGAGTTAACGGAACTGCGATAAATGGACTTGGAAATGCTGCGGCTTAGGGCTGCCATCATAAAACAGACTCGCTCATTTTTTGATACTAAAAATTATCTTGAGCTTGACACTCCCCTGCTCTCTGATAATTTAATTCCCGAATCCTGTCTTGAAGTGTTTCAGACACAGAGGCTGTATCCCGAATGGAGTAAACGAGAATCAAAACCTTTGTGGTTAATTCCTTCGCCGGAAATCTGGATGAAAAAAATCATCTCTCAACACCGTGTAAACGTATATCAAATTTGCAAGTGTTTTCGTAACGGAGAATCTACAGGCCGTCTTCACTCAAGCGAATTCACAATGCTTGAATACTACACAATGAACGCAGATTATATGGATTCACTTACGCTGACAGAAAAATTTGTAAGCCGCCTGTCTTTATTAACCAACAAAAAACAACCACAATTTGAGCGCATAACAGTAGCCGAAGCTTTTGCCCGCTTTGCCGGTTTTGATCTTTTTGCCGCTGCCGAGAAAGAAGGGTTGATGGAGAAGGAAGCCAAAAGACTGGGGCTAGATCCCTTTCCCGACATGACTGTATCGGAACTATATGATTTGATTTTTATTCACGCCGTAGAACCTCATCTTAAATCGGAAAATCCGATTTTTCTTCTTGATTATCCTGCGTTCGTGCCGTGTTTGGCAAAATTATCAGATAACGGCAGCACTGTTGAGCGGTGGGAACTGTACTGGAACGGCATAGAGCTGGCAAATTGTTTTTCGGAAGAAACAAATCCGCAAAGAGTAAAACAGTTTTTTATAAACGAAGAAACCGAAAAAAAACGCTGCGCTATTGTTCAACACGATGTCAATCATGATTACTATAAACTTTTTGAACAGCAAGGCGGGCAAGGTTTTCCCAAGTGCAGCGGCGTTGCGATGGGAATGGACAGGTTGATAATGATACTGACAGGAAGATCAACTATTGACAGCGTGTTGGAGCTGTCCGAATCAACAACCCCGCCCTGAAGTCGAACCTTCAGTTCGGCGAGGTATTAAACCCTCGCCACGAATAAGTTTCTAACTTTTCGGACAGCCAACAAATGAACAAATATTACCCTATTGCTTTTTTTAATTCATCAATTTTGTCAGTTTTTTCCCACGAAAATTCCGGGCGGCCGAAATGACCGTAAGAAGCGGTTTTAAGATAAATCGGGCGGCGAAGATCCAGCGTCTTGATTATTCCGGCAGGGCTTAAATCAAAAACTTTTAATATCGCTTTTTCGATTTGCTTTTCAGGGATTTTTCCAGTTCCAAAAGTATCTACCATAACTGAGACAGGATAGGGTACGCCAATAGCGTAGGCGAGCTGGATTTCACAGCGCTCGGCGAGCTTTGCCGCAACTATGTTTTTGGCAACATAACGTGATGCGTAAGCGCCGCTGCGATCAACCTTGGTTGGATCTTTGCCGGAAAACGCTCCGCCTCCGTGCCGTCCCATGCCACCGTATGTGTCAACAATGATCTTACGCCCGGAAAGCCCTGTGTCTCCAAACGGACCGCCGATTACAAAGCGGCCTGTCGGGTTAATGTAGTATTTGGTTTTATTGTCCAGAAGCCCTGTCGGCTCAAGCACAGGTTTAATAATTTTTTCTGTTAAGGTAGATTCAATCTCTTTGTAAGAAACATCGGGGTCATGTTGATGGGAAACAACAACAGCGTCAATCCGAACAGGTTTATGCCCTTCGTATTCGATTGTCACCTGGCTTTTAGCGTCAGGGCGCAGCCATTTGACTGTTTTGTTTTTACGCAGCTTGGCGGCGTTAATCATGATTTTATGAGCAAGCATAATAGGCATCGGCATAAGCTCTTTTGTTTCGTTGCACGCAAAACCAAACATCATCCCCTGATCTCCGGCTCCCTGTTGGCCTTTAAATTTTTTCAGACCCGTGCCAGAAACTCCTTGCGAAATATCAGGTGATTGACTGTGAATCATGTTTAAAACAGACATTGAATTGCAATCAAGCCCGTAAGACGGATCTGTGTACCCAACTTCCTTTGCGATATTTCTGGCTAAACTGTCAATATCAACATAGGTTTTAGTTGTAATCTCCCCTCCCGCCAAAACAAGCGAAGTTGACGCAAAAGTCTCGCAGGCAACCCGGCTTTGCGGATCGTCTTTTAAGCAGGCATCAAGAATTGCGTCTGAAATTTGATCGCAAAGTTTATCAGGATGCCCCTCCCCAACTGATTCTGATGTGAATAAATACCTTGATGATTTCATAACAACCCCCATTTAATTTGTTGCCGCTTGTTGGCGGATTAAGACAGTGTAAGAAAAAAACGCCTCTTTTGCAAGACGCCCCCGTACAAGCTCCAGCGGCGGTGCGTTTGCGCAATTATGGCTATTGGGTATCTGTCACCGTGGCAGGGCAACAATATAGACACTGCGATTTAGTGCAGATTTAGCGTTTTAAAAGACGCAGGATACGAACAGTCACCGATATAAAGTTTTTAAGCGTAAAAAAGAATTGGAAAGATATAAAAAGCATAATTGAATACCGATGCGAAAGAACGGTCAAAGGCGAAACGAGTATAACTCATAAGTATTACATCAGCAGTAAAGACGCGTCTGCCGAAGAGTTTGGCAGGATAATCCGAAATCATTGGTTTATAGAAAACAATATTACATGATTTTCCATACTTGCTTGCACAGGGGCGAGCAAGGGCTTTTCACAATGCTGTATTTTTTATACACTGATGTATCAATATGAAACCAATATGCTGCCAAAAAACAACAGGATGTGCTTGCCCAAAAAAAGAATGTCCCAGACACGGGATATGCTGCGCTTGTGTAAAAAACCACAGAGAATCAGACAGTTTAACGCATTGTTTATTTCCCGACAATAACGGCGACAAAACTTTGGAAAACTTTTATCTAAAATTGAAAAAACGATTTGAATTATAAAATAAACGAATTATAATATATTTATCGCTATGAAAAATTTGTATGGTGTAACTCCTTGGGGACGCTGGTTTATTGACATACTCGACAGCTACAAAATGGGGGAAAGGCTCGAACGAGGCAGACGGTATGCCAACGCCGGCAAAGTGCTTTCCCTTGAATTAACAGAAGGCAGAGCTGCCGCAAAAGTCGAAGGAAAAAGCAGTCCATTTTATCGTGTATCAATAAGCTTCTCTCCGTTAAAAGACGCAGAAAAAGTCTATGACATGATAGAACGAGATCTGCCGCTGCTGGCGCAGATTGCTTCAGGCGAGCTTCCTGAAACTTTTTTGCATAAACTAAAAAAAGAAGGCATTAACCTGATTCCCACACACTGGCGTGAGATGAGAAGGTTTTGCACTTGCCCTGATTACGGCGATCCATGCAAACACATGGCGGCGCTTTATTACATCATTGCAAGAGAAATCGACGCTAACCCGCAAGCACTTTTCCGTCTGCGTGGAATGGATTTAACCAACCGTTTTGGCAAAGCTGCCGCTCGCACCATTGCGTCGCCGTTTACAGTTAAATTTTCCGCAAAAGAAAAACTTTTAAAAAATGACAGTTCACAAATTAACGACGATTCAAGTTTTTCAAGAGAGCCTTTGGAATTCGAAGAAATCCCGCATTGCGGACATATTATCACTTCGCTTCTGCCGCCTAACCCGCCGTTTTCCAACAAAGATTTTGCGGGTGTTATGGCGGAGTTTTACCATCTTTGCACGCAAACAGAGCTGGAAAGTTATTTGTATACAAACACAGGCAAAGGATGGGAACAAGCCGAAACAGACGAAGAAAACCTCGCCCAAACAGAACATGATTTTTCCCGTTCTCATTGGACTGTGTTTTGCCCAAACCTTATCCCCGGAACAGACCCTGTACTCCAGGCGGAAGATATAAAGGGCGGCAGTAAACGTTACTCGCTTTTTGAAGCCTTCAGGTATTTTGTGCAGTTTTCGTCAGATGACGGCACAAACTCCTATAATTTTTTGTTTTACTTTTTTAAGTATTTGTATTTTTTATGTTCGGCAGGGGCGTTTATCCCATTTGTCCATGTTGATACCGATGATACCTTAAAAATAATTTGGAGGCCCTTTGAAACGCTGCCTTCGGTTTCACAAACACTAGAAAAAATAGCACAGCGGGAATGCGGAATGTTAAAAACTTCTTCATCGTTTAAAATAAATTTAACCAATAAACAGGTAAATACGGCAGGAAAACAGACAGTAAGCGGAAAAAGCGTGGTTGATCTTCTTGCATCTGCTTTTTTAAGCGAATGGGTCAGGCATAAATTTGTTATTTTTCATAAAAAACTAAACAAAGAAAATAACAATGAATTAAAACAATTGTTAAATCTTTTTTATATGCGAATGTTTATCGATGTGTCTGCCCCTGCCAAACGTTCTCTTCCAATGGCTATTGACAGATGGCTTTCCGTACTTCATATAGATTTTTCCGCCTATCGTTATGCGATCAACATCAAAGATCAGTCTTCACGCAGCGAAGAAGGCGCACATGATTTTATGAATTTTGCAATTTCCATGGACACAATTACAGAAACTGACTCAGGCGCAAAAAAAACAACTCTAAACAAATGCAGCGATTTGGAAATTCTTAAAGCGCCGATTGCTTTGTCCAATTACCTGCCGGAAATCAAAGACCTTTTTACAAAACAAAATGTTACTCTTAGCGAAATCCGCCTTGTTTCTTTCATGGATTCGGCGTCTCCCCTGCTTGGACGTCTTGGCATAACCATAAATCTGCCAAAAGCTCTCGCAAAAGAATTAAAACCACGCATTGTAGTCAAGGGAAAAACCGAAGGATCATTGGTAAAACATCTTGATTTAAACGCCTTGCAGGAATTTGAATGGCAAATAGCAATCGGCGATGAAGTAATGTCACTTAAAGAATTTGAAAAACTGCTCAAATTAAAACGCACGATGGTTCGTTTTAGAGACGGTTTTGTCAAAATGAAGGCCGAAGAATTTTCACGTTTGTTAAAAAACGCAAAATCCGCCCCTCCCGATTTAAATGATTTTTTAAAAGCGCATTTTTCAGGCGATTCTGTTCTTGAGTTTGACGCCCGTGAAACTATCGACAATCTTTTCCGTGAGCAAAATTTTCCCATTCCGACTTCTCTTAACGCTGATCTGCGTCCTTATCAGGTACGAGGTTATAACTGGGTTTGTTCACTTTTGCTTTCCGGCTTCGGCTGCATACTCGCTGACGACATGGGACTGGGAAAAACAATCCAATCAATAACGGCAATTCTGCGCCTAAAAGAAGAAAAATTATTGGGCGAAGGCTGTCTTATTGTCGCACCGGCAGCTCTGCTTATCAATTGGGAAAAAGAACTTGACCGATTTGCTCCGTCATTAAAAGTTTCACGTTATCATGGAAGCGGCCGCCGTTTTGACAAAAAAAGCGATGTATTTCTTACTACTTATCAGACTACAGTACGTGATTCGGAAAAACTAAAAAAGAAAACTTTTTCTCTGCTTCTTGTAGACGAAGCTCACCTGATGAAAAACGCCCAAACTCGTGTTTCCCGCACAGTTAAACATCTTCGTTCAAAATACCGCCTTGCCCTTTCCGGGACGCCTGTAGAAAACCGTCTGGAAGATCTTCGCTCACTTTTTGATTTTATTCTGCCGGGTTATCTGGGAGACGCTGCTAAATTCAAAGAACAGTACCGTATCCCTATCGAAGTTATGCGAAACAAAGAAAAAGCCAAAGATTTGCAAAGGATTACTTCCCCATTTCTTATGCGGAGGGTAAAAACCGACAAAAAAATTATAAGCGATTTACCGGATAAAGTTGTTATCAACGAATACGCCGTACTCGAAAAAGAGCAGGCTGCGTTATACGAAACTGTCGTTTCTGAATCTGTTAAAAAATCAGAAAATATCGAAGCGCAGGAACGTACCTCGTTGATTTTTTATCTGCTTACATCGCTTAAACAAATTTGCAATCACCCCAGAGTATATGACAAAGAAAGTCCTCCGATTATGGAACTTTCGGGGAAGGCGCAGCTTCTTGTTACTTTGTTAAAAGAAATTCTTGCCAACAGGGAAAAAACAATTGTTTTTAGTCAATATGTTGAAACTCTTGACTGTTTGGAAAAGATCATAAAAAAAGAACTGGGCGAAACAGCTTTGATCTATCACGGCGGACTTGATCAGGGAACTCGTGCGAAAATTATCGACACTTTCCAAAACGATCCTGTTTCACGCATATTGCTTATCAGCTTGAAAGCCGGCGGACTCGGCCTCAATCTGACCGCCGCAAGCCGAGTTATTCACTATGATTTATGGTACAACCCTGCGGTAGAAAACCAGGCAACAGACCGTGCTTTTCGTATCGGCCAGAAACGCACGGTTTTTGTTCACCGGCTTATTACCAAAAACAGTTTTGAAGAAAAAATCGATGCAATGATCACAAA
>WQWD01000109.1 GCA_009785545.1 Treponema sp.
CTCTTTTTCGATATAACCTGCGTACTTCATGTCCAAGACTACTCTCTCGATCAATTCCGGCGGATAACCTGACAATTCTTCATCATCAATATCGATACTTGACTTCTGCCTGCTCTTTTTGGCAAGCAGTTCCGCAATAACATCAATTGTTTTTGTTTTTTCGAGGAAACACTCCCAACGGCTGTCGTCAACAAGGCCGGCATCACGTCCTTTGGGAGTAAGCCTCGTGTCGGCGGTGTCGTGGCGTAGCATGAGCCGATGTTCCGCACGGCTGGTAAACATCCTGTAAGGTTCTTTAGTTCCAAGTGTTGTAAGGTCGTCAACAAGCACGCCGATATATGCCTCCGCACGACCGAGTACCAATGGCGGCTGCCCTGTCATTTTCATCGCAGCGTTGATTCCCGCCATTAAACCCTGTGCTGCAGCTTCTTCGTAACCTGAGCTGCCGTTAGTTTGTCCTGCCGAGAAAAAACCTGAGAGCCGCTTTGACTCTAATGACGGATAAAGATCGAGGGGATCAATGTAATCGTAATCGACAGCATAACCCGGGCGGACAATTCGAGCCTCTTCAAGTCCGGGAATACTGTGAATGAAGCTGCGCTGCACATCCTCAGGCAAAGAAGTGGACACGCCGTTCAAGTACATCTCGTTAGTGGAAAGCCCTTCCGGTTCGATAAAAATATGATGACGCTCACGCTCGGGAAACCGCACTACCTTATCTTCGATGGATGGGCAGTAACGTGCGCCAGTGCCGGCTATCTTACCGCCAAACAACGGTGAGCGGTGGATATTCGCCCTGATAATTTCGTGCGTTTTTTGAGTTGTGTAAGTAACCCAGCAAGGAAGGGACTGCCTCTCGATATTGCCGCCTAAAAACGAAAAAGAGCGCATTTCTTCGCCGTCTTGTTTGTCCAACATCGAATAATCAATTGAGTTACCCGCAATTCGAGCCGGAGTGCCGGTTTTCAGCCTGCCCATCGGAAACCCAAGCCGCCGCAAAGAGACACCCAGCCCGACAGCCGCTTCCTCCCCCAGTCTGCCCTGAGGCGCATCATACTCCCCGATGAAGATTCGCCCTTCCATGAATGTCCCGGCAGCAAGGATCACCGTCCGTGCAGATATACGATGACCACGCTGAGTGACAACACCTGCAACAGCAAGATGGGGAGCGTCACCATGTTCGGTTATCAAATCTGTCACAGTGTCCATAAAAATAGTAAGATTCTTTTGATTTTCAAGAACAAGGCGAGCCGCCGTTTTATATTGATGTTTGTCCGCCTGCGCTCTCGGCGCTTGCACAGCAGGTCCGCGCGAACGGTTAAGCACCCTGTACTGGATCATCGTCAAATCGATGAGGGCAGCCATTTCACCGCCAAGCGCATCAATCTCCCGCACAATATTGCCTTTGGAAAGCCCGCCAATTGCGGGGTTGCACGAAAGCATACCAATACAATCAGGGTTTTGCGTAATAAGTAATGTAGAAAAACCAAGGCGTGCAACTGCCAAAGATGCTTCAATCCCGGCGTGACCGCCGCCGATAACAATACAATCGTAGTCCATGCGTTATTATATCGGATTGCGAAGAAGAACAAAACCATGATGTTCCCAAATTGTCAATGGCAGCTCTATTTTGGTCTTACCTGCCCTTTACCTAAGTCTACCTGCTTCCAAAATAGGCAATGTACCATCTGTAGGGACATAAATAACAGTGTTTTGTGTTTGACCAAGTTCCATAATCCAACGATATATCAGATATTCATGCGTTAATTTTTCTTGGATTATTTCCATTGCTTGTGCAGCACCCCTTGCTCTTTCGACTTCCATTTGAGCATTTAAGCGCTCAACCTCAAGCATTGCTTCTGCTTCAATTACAAGAACCTGTTTATTTTGTTCCGCTCTGGAAAGCTCTGCCCTGCCAGCCATTTCTTGTTGCCACACATTATAGTGAGGACACCCCACCATTAATGCAAATATCAACCCTAAAAATACAAATATACCAACGGCAACAGCAATGCCTCCTACTTTCATTTTTATTCTCCTTTTCCCAAAATTATTGTTATCATACTAATCGTTGTTAGTTTCACATATAACTTAAAAATTGTCAACTACTTAGTGTTCTGTTGTCAAGGACAATAGAATTGACTTTTAACAATTTTTCCTGTATTATAAAAAAATGTCAGATAACAAAAGGTTTTTAGGCACTGATATAGAAATCGCTCAGTCTGTTTTTCCAAAACACGCATCACACATCGATCAAATCATAAAAAAATGCGGCATCCCCGAAGAATTCATCGAATGTTACGGTAATTTTATTGCAAAGGTTGATTGCAATTTTCTCGCAAAGAATCAAAAAAAAGACGGGAAACTAATTCTTGTAACAGCTATTAATCCAACACCCGCAGGAGAAGGAAAAACAACAACCACTGTAGGCGTTGCCGACGGACTTTCACGAATCGGAAAAAACACTGTGGCTGCGTTACGAGAACCTTCTTTAGGGCCGGTGTTTGGCGTGAAGGGCGGAGCGGCAGGAGGCGGCTGGGCGCAAGTTATCCCAATGGAAGACATTAATCTGCACTTTACAGGCGATTTCCATGCAATCGGTGCGGCTAACAATTTGTTAGCCGCCATGATCGATAATCACATTTATCACGGCAATAAACTCAATATCGATCCACGCAAAATTGTCTGGCGCAGATGTATGGATATGAACGACCGCCAACTTCGTTTTATCACAAACGGACTTGGCGGTAAGGCGAATGGCTTTCCCCGAGAAGACGGTTTTGACATCACCGTTGCATCGGAAATAATGGCGATTCTTTGTCTGGCTGACAGCATAAAAGACTTAAAACAAAAACTTGGACAAATCATAATTGGATACACTTACGGCAAACAATCTGAGCAGCAGCCTATAACAGCGGCACAGTTAAATGCGCAAGGAGCGATGACGGCTCTTCTTAAAAATGCGCTCAAACCAAACCTCGTGCAAACGCTGGAGGGAACTCCTGTTTTTGTGCATGGCGGACCTTTTGCAAATATTGCGCATGGCTGCAACTCAATCATGGCAACAAAAATGGCACTTAAATGCGCAGATTATGTTGTAACAGAAGCTGGGTTCGGAGCAGACTTGGGGGCGGAGAAATTTCTTGACATAAAATGCCGTTTTTCAGGATTAAAACCATCGGCGGTAATCATCGTAGCTACCGTCCGTGCGTTAAAATCACATGGCAAAATTAACAAAACAGAACTTGACAAAGAAAACCTACCCGCCCTTGAAGCCGGGCTTCCAAACCTTATGCAGCATATTGAAAACATCACAAAAGTTTACAAGCTCCCGGTGATAGCGGCGATCAACAGATTTCCTTCTGACACAGAAGCAGAAATTGAACTGATAAAAAGGAAATGTAAAGAAGCAGGTACAAATGCCGTGTTATCCGAAGTTTGGGCAAAAGGCGGAGAAGGAGGAGAACAGCTCGCCCGGCAGGTTATCCAACTTTGTGATCAGCCAAACAAATTTGAATATTTATATAACCTTGATCTTTCCATAAAAGAAAAAATTGAAACTGTCGCCAAACAAATTTACAGAGCCGACAGTGTCGACATATTAAGTGAAGCTCAAAATCAAATCAATCAAATAGAAAAAATGGGATTTGGCAAACTACCTGTCTGTATGGCAAAAACACAATACAGCTTTTCAGATAACGCTTCACTTTTGGGAGCACCGCACGGATGGACATTAACAGTAAGAAGCGTAAAACTTTCAGCAGGAGCCGGTTTTATCGTAGTCTTTACAGGTGAAATTATGACAATGCCCGGACTTCCCGCCGTCCCATCCGCCGAAAAAATCGACATTGACGAAAGCGGAAAAATAACAGGACTATTTTAATTAGAGGTGTCCATCATCAATTATGATAATATCTACTCTGCGGTTGGCAGCTCGGCCTTCGGGAGTATCGTTAGGCGCAATAGGAACTGTGTCGGCGAAACCTGCTATTTGGAAACGGCGTTCGTTTACGCCAAGAGCGGCAAGGTAACGCAAAACCGATCTTGAACGTTCTACGGACAGATGCCAGTTATCTTCCCACGGCCCAAGCGGATCGACATCAACTGAATCGGAATGTCCTTCTATTCTGAATCTTCTACCGCGAAGTTCATAAGAATCAAGGTATGTGCCAAGCCGTAAAAGCGTATCCCTTGTCGCCTCCATATTAATTATAGCACTTGCAGAATGAAAAAATGCGTCACCGGCAAGAGTGATAACCAAACCCCGTTCGTCATGAGTAACTCTTATCATGTTGCTGCGGATTTCCGGAGAGAAAACAGAAACAGCTCTGCGCAGAGCGGTTCCCATTACTCTGCCCCTTTCCATTGAGGGCAAAGACATAATTGTATTTCCCAAATCGGCAGCACGCCCTGGAGTAACGGTTACACCGCCAGGTCTTGAGCCAATCCCGCCCATACGCATTGATTCCGCAATGGCGTCTAACTGACCTTGAGTGATGAGTTCAGGATTAAACAGGATGACAAAGAAGCATAACATAAGGGTAATCATGTCAGCATAAGTGGTCATCCAATCGCCGCCACCGCCTCCTGCGTCATCTGTCTTTTTTTTTCGCGCCATAAAACCTCTGCTTAATGAGCCTGTCCCAAAACTCGGTCAGTTTTGAGACAGGCTTTCGAAAAAGCGTCATAAATGCCGCTTTTTCATTTAAATCTAAGGAAGCTGTCCCAAAAACTGAAGCTTTGGGACAGCCTCTAATCCCTAATCTTTTAGTAATTCCGTTTCCATTTGCTTACGAAGTGACGGACTTAAATAAGAAAGCAGCTTAAGTGCAAGAATACGAGTATTGTCACCCGCCTGAATGGAAAGAACACCTTCGATAATCATTTCCTTAACGGAACTTTCGTAAGTATCCTGACCTTGAAGTTTTTTTGCCCATGGCATTATAGTTGTATTCGCTACGACTGAACCATAAAGAGTTGTAATAAGCGCCATTGCCATGTTAGGGCCGATAGCGTCTCTGTCATCAAGATTAACTAACATATTTACAAGACCGATAACTGTTCCCATCATTCCGAAACCGGGAGCGAGAGCTGCCCAGCCGTTAAGCATGGTGATATTTTCAGTATGGCGATTTTGCATTTGAGTTAATTCCAGCTCCATCAAATCTCGGATAATTGTTTGATCGGTTCCGTCGACAACAAGGCGCAAACCTTTTTTCATGAATTCATCGTCAAGATCTTCGAGCTCATCTTCAAGAGCAAGCAGACCTTCACGACGGGCTTTTTCGGAAAAAGCAACAAGTTTTTGTATAATTGCTTGTTCGTTATAAGACGGTACTTTAAAAGTACGCGAAATAACTTTGAATGAACCAAGCGCAACCGACCATTTGTTCGCTATCATTACCGCAAAATACGAACCAAGTACAACAAGCGCAAATGCAGGAAGATTTAAAAGACGCAAAAAGCCAACCACACCGCCTGCTGTATTTATAGCGGTAAAAATAATCATTCCAAATGCGCCGGCTATACCAACAATTGTAGCGATATCCATACTGTCACTCCTGTACCACGTACGCATTTAAGCGTGCACGGTAGCTTTCTATTTTCTCCAGAACATTGTCCGCTTCTTCACGCACAATGTGTGTTTTGCCGGATAACATTACCAATACTGTATCAGGACGAATCTCAATACATTCAATCTGATGAGGATTAACATAATATTCTGTCCCGTCCAATTTGGTAACTTTTATCATTTATTTATAACCACTTTAATTATCGTTTCAAGGTTAATAGTTCTTGTAATAATTGATCTGCTGTCTGAATAGTTCTTGAGTTAGCCTGAAAACCACGTTGAGTTACGATCATATCTACAAATTGATCCGCCATGTCAACGTTTGACATCTCTAAAGTTCCCGAAATTATTCTTCCTCTTCCGGCAACACCCGAAGCCCCAATGTTCGCAAGCCCGGAGTTATTTGATTGACGGAAAGCGTTGTCACCGACTTTTTCAAGTCCTCCCTGATTCGCAAATGTCGCAAGGGCAACCTGACCCAAAACTCTGCTGGTTCCGTTGGAAAAAATACCGTTAATAATGCCGGATTGATCAATTCTGAAATTGTCAAGATAACCCATCGTACGCCCATCCTGCTCGACCATTCTGGTTGAACTGGCTTCAGCAAACTGCGTCATTGAATTGGTAAAACCGCCTACTTCTCCAAGGTTTAAAACAAAGTTTTGCCTAAAAACTGTTCCGTCTTCATTAAGATCGGCGTCAGGTACATCAAAACCTACAAACATCTGCACATATCCGGCTCCGCCTGATTCATTTCCGTCTTCATCTACAGCGGAAATCAATGTACCGTTATTCGAAAAGTTCAAAGTAAAAACTGTAGCTCCGCCGGCTTCCGGATCGTCTTCCCCAAAGCCAACTGATGTGTTAGTTGAAATTTCATTCTGCGGATTAACAACAACTTCGGCAGTCCAACTGTTGGGATTTCCCGGCACTCTTGTAAATTCAACTTGCAGTGTATGAGCTTCTCCAAAAGAGTCAAAAATATAAATTGATGTTGCCCAAGTTGATCTGAAAATCTGATATTCGGTAGGGTTTTCCGGTAATTCGGGAATACGCTTGTCAAGGTTACAGGCAAAATTGACAATTGTTGTCGCTCTTGCCGGATCTTTTCCGCCTACGGGAATTTCAAGCTGCTCAACAGGACGGGAAACATCAAGCACTGTAAAGCCGCCGTCTACTTCGTTTGCCATCCAGCCCATTACCCTCATTCCGTTTGCCGGATTAACAAGAATACCTTCAGCATCAAGTGAGAACGCACCGGCTCTTGTGTAGAGTTGAGTTCCTCTGTCATCAAGAACAAAAAAACCGTTACCTGTAATGGCAAGGTCTGTCTGAACTCCGGTAGTTTGCAAAGTCCCTTGAATGTGAATTGTATCAATCGAAGCGATTGACATCCCAAGACCGACTTCCCTTGGATTTACGCCGCCTACTTCCGCTGTGGGACGTGCAGCACCCTGAAGCTGCTGATACAACATATCATGAAAATTAACACGATTACGCTTAAAACCTGTAGTGTTGATATTGGAAATGTTATTACCAATTACATCCATTCTGGTCTGGTGGTTTTGAAGACCGGAAACGCCTGAAAATAATGATCGCATCATAAAATTAATATCCCCTTATTTGATTATTCAGCAAAAACCTTGCTGACGTTCTCCCAATTAAAAAAACTACCGTTTACCAAAACTTGAGGCGTTTCACCTCTGGTAACCGCCGAAACCATACCTTGAATGACACGCTCCCCTTCGATAATTTCCACATTCTTGCCAAGTGCCGAAGACGCTTCGTTCCCAATCAACAAAGAAGTAAGCAGGGAAAATTCTTGCGCCATCGAGGTCATTTGTTCCAATGTTGAAAACTGAGCCATCTGAGCTATAAACTGCTTGTCTTCCATCGGCGCAGTCGGATCCTGATACGAAAGCTGAGTGATGAGAAGTTTCAAAAAATCATCTCTCCCCAAACTTTGCTGCGGCTGCCTTACCGGATTATTACTGATGTTAAAATCACGAACAAAGCTGTCCAGTTGGCGCATCTCATCAGCGTTTAACCTTGGCATAGATAAATCCATACAATCTCCTGTTACTAACCTTAAACTAGTACGATTTTATAACCGCACAAATATATCAAATAAAACAACGTTTAAAAAAC
>WQWD01000110.1 GCA_009785545.1 Treponema sp.
ACCGTCAAGCGGGACTTACACATTAGACGGCATCGAAACTTCATCATCGGATTCCAATACATTTGCTTATATACGAAACCGCAAGATCGGTTTTGTGTTTCAGTCTTTTAATTTGCTTGCCCGAACCACCGCTTTGGAAAATGTCGAACTTCCGCTTTTTTACAGCCGCCGTGACAAAAACGATAAGGGTAAATTGACGGGAGCCGCACGCAGAAAAAAAGCTGCGGAAACTTTGGAAGAAGTGGGGCTTGGTAACCGCATGGATCATTTTCCGTCTCAGCTCTCAGGCGGGCAGCAGCAGCGTGTTGCCATCGCTCGAGCTATGGTAAGTGATCCTGCTTTCATTTTAGCCGATGAACCGACAGGCAATCTCGATTCGGGAATGTCGCTTGAAATCATGGGACTTTTTCAACAATTAAACGACAAAGGCAAGACAATTATAATGGTAACTCACGAGCCGGAGCTTGCCGCTTACTCAAAACGGATAATAACCATGCGTGACGGCCGTTTGGTGTCTGATGTGCAAGTACAAGACAGACGAAACGCTCTTGAAGATTTAGATAAATGGAAAAAGGATAATGCCCTTTTATCGGAGGGAACATGAATGTTTTACAGCTTTTTCACACCTGTTTTCGTTCCATTATGCGCAATCGTATGCGAAGTTTGCTTACGTCGTTAGGTGTAATTATCGGCGTAGGCTCTGTGATTATCATGGTAGCTCTTGGTGAAGGGTCTCAGCGTGAAATAGAAGCTCGCATAACGGCGATGGGAACAAATCTTTTGCAGGTGTTTCCCCAGCGGCAGATGACTCGCAGCGGACAACAAACGATGATGCGCGCAAATGCTTTTACACAAAACGATATTCAAAAGTTACGTGATGAATCTACTTTTGCCGCGGCAATTTCCGGCATAGTTCAGACTCAGCAGAATGTTATTGGCAGTCAGGGAAACGCTTCTGTAACAATTCAAGGTGTAGAGCCGGATTTTTTTATTGTCCGCAGCTGGAGAGTTGATGCGGGTTTTCCTTTCGATGACGAAGATATGTGGCTGCGCAGCAGGGTGGCTGTTCTTGGCAGGACTACCGCCGCAAACTTATTCGGAGAAGCGGCTTATGCGCTTGAGCAGCAAATCAGAATTGGTAACAATTATTTTACGGTAATCGGTCTTTTGGAAACCAAAGGCGCTAATGCCGCCGGTCAAGACATGGACGATATTGTTTTAATTCCTCTTGATACTGTGGTAACACGCCTGACAAATTCTCGTAACATAAATCAAATTATTTTAAGCGTAGTATCCGCTCAATTTATGGATGCGGCGCAAAATGAAACGGAGCTTATCCTGCGGGAATCACGCAACATCGCCGAAGGAGCTGCTTCCGATTTTGTCATCAGAAATCAGGCTGATATGATTGACATGGCGTCCGCTGCATCACGGATACTGACAACCCTGCTTGCCGCAATTGCGGGAGTTTCGCTTTTGGTAGGCGGAATTGGCATTATGAACATTATGCTCGTTTCGGTAACAGAACGCACTCGTGAAATTGGGATTAGAATGGCTGTCGGCGGAAGAAAACGTGATATTTTGTTTCAATTTCTTACAGAGTCAGTCATTCTCAGTATTATGGGCGGCATTCTTGGAATCACTCTTGCCTTTCTTGTTTGCGAGGTTATGTCCGCCATGGGTATTCCAACAGCGATAAACCCGCTGGTAATTCTCATAGCGACATTATTTGCCGCACTTGTCGGAGTGGTTTTTGGATTTTACCCGGCGCAAAAAGCCGCAAAACTCTACCCAATAGATGCATTAAGATATGAATGAGGGGTAAAGGACTATAATTATGAAAAAGATATTACTCGTTATATATTTAACCATGTTAACAGGATTCAGTTTATCTGCGCAAACTCATTCGCAAATGGATTTGCCTTTGCAAATTATCAATTTAGATGAAGCTCGTGTTTTGGCTTTAGCTAATTCACGGCCGCTTCAGCGGTTTGAGATGGAAATACGCAGGAGTATACTCGATGAAAGAAACCAGTTGTATACTATGCTGCCTCAGATTTCGGCGGGTTATAGCGCTTCGATGAATTTTATCCGGGATTGGGAATTTGTAAACCCGGTTGATACATTATCTTTGGGCGCTGATTTTTCTATTACGCAAATTATTTTTCAGGGCGGGCAAACTTTTATTCAAAGAGCTATAAACAAGATCTCTACGGAAAGTATCAGAAAAAATGCGCTTGCGGAATATTTTGATGTACTTGACGCTGTCGATAATGCATATTACGCTGTTTTAGAATCTGCGGCTACTTTGGAAGCAGAGGAATCTTCGCTGCAAACCGCCATTTTGGGTTTGTCGATTGCTGAAATACGCCATGCGAACGGAATGATAAACATTGGAGATTATCTTCGGGCGTTAGCCGAAAAAGAAATGCGGGAAAATTCCCGTAATCAGGCACGGCGTAATCTTACCATGAACATGAACAGGTTTAAAGCTTTGACAGGCATTACAGAAGCTGTAGAACTTGAACCTATCGATTTTAATATATACGAAACTGTTATAATGCGCCTTGCTTCGATTTCCGATGAAGACGCTGATTTATTGTTTGCCGCATTTTGGAATTTATTAGTGTCATCAAATCCAACTTTGGCGAATGCCGCTCTTTCCGCTCAAAGTGCCGAATTAAATCTTACAAACACAAGAAGAGATTTTTCCCCGACAATCAGTGCAACTTTGTTTTCCACAGATATATCATTTTTGCCATCGTATAATGCGACTAGCAGGAGCGGAGTAGCGATAAGGGGATCTATCCCCATTGATTTTTGGGTTTTAAATGACCGCATAGAAAGAAGCAGAATAGGACGGGATATTGCAAATTTAAATTTTACAAACACTGAAATTTCTTTGGAGCAGGAATTACAAAATGCCCTGTTTAATTTGTTTTCTCAGGCAGGTTCTGTTCTTTCTGCCCGCAGATCCCTTCAATACACTGAAAGGCTTTTTGAATCTGTGGTGGAAAGATACCGGCTTGGGCAAAGCTCAGTTTCAGATTTAACCGAAGCTACCACGCTTTTTATCAACAGCCGTAACAGTTATACAAGGGCAAGTTACGGTTTTCTTCAGAACCTTTCAAGACTGCGCTCACTGTGTGCACTGGGCGATAAAGGCCAGCTTTTAGAAATCCTTTTACAATAGGCAGGCGAATAAAAAAAGCCCGACCGCACAGGTCAGGCTTTTTGTCCATATCTTTCCCGTTTTCTCTCCGTTTTTCCCCATTCTCCCTCGTTTTTTCCCGTTAAGCCGTCTTTCGGAATCGAACCGAAGACCTCATGATTACAAGTCAAGTGCTCTGCCAGCTGAGCTAAGACGGCATGTTAAATAAAATGTAGCCTAAATCAAAATTTTTGTCAATAGAGGTTTTGAGAATTATTTTTACAAAATAATTGAAAAAAAATATGTAAAACATGGAAATTTAGCTTAGACTGTGATATATTAAAAGTAAAACATATTAAAAAAAGTGGTGGAAAATGATCTCGATACTAGTCGTTGATGATAGTCAGGTTATGCGGAATATTGTCAAAAACACATTCGCGCAAATGAAAATACCTTTTGCCTGCCTGGAAGCGGAAAATGGAAAAAAAGCATTGCAATTATTGGGAGCCAATGAAGTTTCAATGGTTTTTCTGGATTGGAATATGCCCGGAATGGATGGGATAGAGTTTCTTAAGTGTGTAAGATCTATACCCAAATATGAAAAATTACCAGTTATTATGATTACTTCAGAAAGAGGTAAATTCAGTGTAATCGAAGCCCTTCAAAGCGGAGCTACCGATTATATAGTTAAACCTGTTCAGGAAAAAATATTTAGAGAAAAAGTACATGAAATAATGGTACTTATGAGGTAGGGAAATGGAACAGTATATTCAACCTTTTGTCGATGGCAGCGTCGAAGTTTTTCGGGATTTATGCAATACAGAAATTAATGCGGGCAGATCTTATTTTGTTTCTAAAGATGAATTTGAAACAATTTGGGATGTTTCCGGAATCATTGGACTTTCCGGCGAAGCGAATGGCGCTGTCGCAATTTCTTTGAAAGAGGATACAGCTTTCAAACTTACAAGTATTCTGACAGGCAAAGAGTATAAATCCATCGACAGCGAAGTCACTGATGTACTTGGAGAAATTGTAAATATTGTTGCCGGAAATGTAAAAAATGTTTTTGAAAAAAAACACAGGATTAAAATAACGATGCCGTCCATTATAAAGGGGAAAGCACATTCCATTGTTTGGCCGTCTGAAAGAGCAAGAATTATTTGTATCCCTTTTTCCATATTTGGAGATCAAGAATTTTGCCTCTCGGTAGCGATGGAACAATCCAAATGAAAATTGAAATAATTCTTGTTAGAGGCAGTCATGAAAAATAAAAAATTCTTTGTATTTACTTTAATACCATTTATAATTTTGTTAATAATAGGCAGTTTGGGTTTCTTTTTTTCTATGCGGCAAATGGTACGTGAGAATAAGAGGCTCGAACTTTCTCAGTTAGTAGAAACTCAACGATTCAATCTGGAAGCGCAAGTCAACAACGAAATTAATATTGTTTTAGAAATGGCTAATTCTCAATTAGTAGCTTCGTATTTTGAAAATCCAACGAATGAAGAATTGCAGCAATTAGCGCATAGAGAATTGAATTGGTTAGGAGGTATGCTACGAACCGGGCTGCCTTTTTGGGTTAATGATATCGACCTTATTTTCTATATGGGAGGTCAGGCTGCGTATATTTTAGATCCATACGACCCTGCAAGTCCATGGTATTTTAGAACTATGAGAGAGACAGAAATATTCAACTTTAATATAAACTATAATCCTGATTTGCAGCAAACCAATTTTTGGATTAATGCGCCTGTAAGAAATGCGCAAAATATTCCGGTTGGTATATTAGGAACAGGGGTTAATTTAACTGAATTTGTTAATTCAATATTTAGGGCGCATAGAGGCACTGTAAGATTATATTTTTTTAATCGATTAGGGGAAATCACCGGCGCTCGAGAAATTGGACTTGTTGAAAACAGAGTAACTTTACAAGAAATATTGCCGTTTACCGGCGAGAAAATTCTTCAATGGATAGACGAAGCTGAATACGATGATGTCAGAATATGGAGAGGTTCGGAAGGTGAAATAGTGGTAAGATATATGCCGGTAATAGATTGGTATATTGTCGCAGTTGAAGGTCTTACTTTAATTGATTATCTCCATACTAATATGACATATTTGTTTTTAGGAATTCTTGGTGTATTTATAATATTTTTTATTATTCTCCAACTAGGCAAAAATGCTTATGATATTATAAATGAAACAAGAAAAGAATTAAGTATTGAAAGAGATATTATCGAAACAATGAAAGATAATCTCCATCAGGGAATATTCCTTATGGACAAGGATTTAAATATTCTTCCGCAGTATTCACTTCCGCTGGGTTCCATTCTTTCTTATTATGAGTCAGATTTGACAGGTAAAAATTTCCTTGACATCTTAAGCTCTTCGCTTGACGCAAAGCAGCTTCAATTTATGAAAGGTTATTTTTCCATGTTATATACAAAAGAAAAAAGCAAAAAAGTGCTGGAAGCAGTCAATCCAATATCCGAGTTTGAATATAAAACCGATAATGAAGCAAAAACTTTAAGCACAAAATTCTCTTTAATTGAACAAAAAAGCACTGTTCCTGTTATTATTGGAATTATTCAGGACATAACCAGAGAAAAAGAATTTGAAATCGAACTTGGGGCTCAGAAAGAAGCTCAGGAACAGGAAATGAAAAATATGTTCGATGTCATAAAAATCGATCCTTTGGTTTTCCAGAATTTTATTGAAGACACAGAAGCCAATTTTAACAGCATAAATTCTCTTTTGAAAGATCGCTCTCTTACAGGAAAACAGGTTGTTATCAAAATATTCCAGTATATTCATGCGATAAAATCCAATGCTGTTATACTTGAGCTCGAAAGCATTGCTAATAAACTTCATGCCTTGGAAGATGACGTAAAGATCATTTCTAATAAGGATAACATTATAGAAAGCGACATTCTCAGTTTAGCGATTAAAATAGAAACTTTTATGCAGGAATTGGATTCATATATAGCTATTACAAAAAAAATAAACGCATACAAGACTTCTCTTCAAATTGATACGATTTTTATCAACACTATGTCAAAAGCAGTTGAAAAACTATCAAATGAGGCTCAAAAGAAAGCCGTAATAAAAGCCGGGCAAATAGATTTAAACATTCTTGAATCCAAATTACGCAAGCCTATTAAAGATATTTTAAACCAATGTGTAAGAAATTCTCTTTATCATGGCATAGAGTCTGAAGAAGAACGAATCAGGAAGAATAAATACCCGCAGGGGCTTTTGTCGTATAACATAAGAAATGTAGACGGTAAAGCCGAAGTTATCTTTTCTGATGACGGAACCGGTCTTGACTGGCAAAAAATCAAGAAAAAATATCTTGAAAAATATCCCAATTCAAAAACGGTTGATAAAAAAATTCTTTTATCTTCCATTTTTGCGCCGGAATTTTCCACTGCCGATGAAATCGGCATTTCTGCCGGGCGGGGCGTAGGTTTAAGCCTTGTAAAGGAACTGGTAAAGGAAAATAATGGAACGATAAAGGTCAATTCGACAGAAGGCGGTCTTACGTTTAAATTTACGTTCCCTTTGGTATAGAAATTAAAAAAAATATTTTGTACTATAAGCCATGACAATAAACACAAAAAAGGCACTTCTTTTAATAATAGACGTGCAAAATGATTTCTGCCCCGGCGGCGCTTTGGCTGTAGGCGAGGGCGACGCTGTTGTTCAGCCGCTGAACTTGCTTGCGCACGCAATCGCCGAGAAAGGCGGGAGAACTGCCGCTACGCAGGATTGGCACTGCTTTGGGCATATTTCGTTTGCTTCTTCTCATGATGGGAAAAACCCGGGCGATACTATCGACACAGATTTTGTTAAAGGGCAGGTTCTTTGGCCTGATCACTGTGTGCAGGGTACGAAGGGAGCGGATTTTCACGCCGGGCTCGATTTGAATCCAATTACGGCGATTATTCGCAAAGGTTTTAATCCTCATCTCGATTCTTATTCGGCGTTTTTTGAAAACGACCGTTGTACAATAACCGGGCTTGAAGGCTGGATGAAACAACTTGGAATTGAAACAGTTATCATGGGCGGAATTGCCACTGATTATTGTGTGTTTTTCAGCGCTATGGACTGCCGCAAATTAGGTTTTAAAACCATCGTAATAAGCGATGCTGTTCGCGGAGTAGGTTTCCCTGAAGGCTCAATCGAAAATGCTGTAACGGTTATGAAAGAGGAGGGAATCGAATTCTACTCTTCTAAAGAATTATTGGATATTTTAAAATAAAAAAAATATAATGACCTCAGCTCTTTTTACAGATTTTTATTCGCTTACGATGGCTCAAGGCTACTGGAAAAGAAACCTCAAAAGCCGTACGGATAATCTTCCGATTAGCCGGGCAGTATTTGAAATGTTTTTTCGCCATCAGCCGTTTAACAGCGGTTATTCGGTATTTGCGGGGCTTGGAACGTTACTCGAAAGACTTGTATGTTTGTCGTTTTCCGATGATGACATTGCCTATCTAAAAAGCTGCGAAATTTTTGAAGACGGTTTTTTGGAATACCTTAA
>WQWD01000111.1 GCA_009785545.1 Treponema sp.
AGTGGTAGTGGTAGTGCTGGCGAATGTGCGCATATTTGGGGAAGCGATGAGATAACAGAGCCAACTTGTTTAGAAGGTGGATTTACAACTCAAACTTGTACAAGGTGTCCTGAAACAAGGCAGATAAACCCAACTCCTGCTGGGCATGACTGGAATTGGGATACTTTTGTTGCAGGCAGTGGGCTGAGAGAGTGTCAGCGCTCCGAGTGTACTGATACTGCAGGAATCGGCGATACCGGCTCTGGAGGTGGAATAATTTTTTATGTCAGAGAATCAGGATTTACCTTTTTCCAAAATGCGACAGACACAACAGGTGTAACACGCCACTATCTTGAAGCCTCTCCCGCAAATTTAGGAAGTTTTCAATGGGCAACTTCAAATATACTAATTCCGGGATTATCACAAAATGGATGGGAGACAACAGACAGGGCAATTGGCAGAGGTATGAAAAATACAGAAATCATAATTGCGCATGGTCTCGAAAACAGTTATACGACAGGTGCTGCTACTGCTGCCAGAGGATTTGGTGCAGATTGGTTTTTACCCAGTATAAACGAATTAAACGCGCTCTTTCAAAATAGAGCTGCTGTTGGTAATTTGGGAACAGGCTGGTTTTGGTCTTCTTCGCGGTTCAACACGCATAACGCATGGGGTCAGCATTTCGCTAGTGGGGGTCAGCAGGGAAACCTCAATCCTTTCAATTCTGCCGTCCGCGCAGTTCGGGCTTTTTAACAAATGCCAACATGATTGTTTCAGCCTCAAGGCAAAGGGCGTAGAACAAAGGTTTTAAACAATCATGTTGCAAATGTATTCATGTTGTTTGGGCTAAAACACACAGCAAGTACAAACATAGACAGTCGGGGCAGCGGTGGCTGATCGGAAAAACATCTTTGGGACTCCCCGCCGAGAGACTCGCAAGAGGCTCAGAGGCGGATTCCCCCAAAGTTTTTCCGAGCAGACTCCGCTGCCCCGACTGGCGTATAATTGTAAGTTTCTTCGAAGAGGGCTCGGAGGCGGATTCCCCCAAAGTTTTTCCGAGCAGACGCCGCCGCCCCGCCTGTCGTATGCTTGTAAGTTTCTTAGCAGACTCCGCCACCGCAGTTTGTACGATGATTGTAAATCAACAACCACTCAGCACGAATAAAGAAGTGATTAAAACTTTTGCGAATAGCGAACGAAAAAAGCGGAGGTGACTTTCACCTCACTCAGCAAACATCTGTTCCAACACAACGTTCAGATCGGGGAAAATCCCGACAGGAACAGCCGTATCCTTCCCGTATGTAAAGAACATAATCGCACCTTGCTGAAAACGGTAAACGTTTACCGCTTTGCTTTCAGGATCGACAATCCAGTATTCCCGAACACCCGCATCCTGATACAGCTTGAGTTTCCTCTGCATTTCAATCGCAGTATTTGATGGAGACAGAATCTCCACAACCAGGTCAGGAGCGCCACGGCAACCTTCCGATCCGCGCTTTTTTTCATCGCAGATGATGGTGATGTCCGGCTGAACAACAGTGTCATCGTTTTCGTCTTCTTTATAAAAAAGCCGGACATCAAAAGGAGCCGGGTATACCTTGCAAGGTTTTCCGCGCAAGTAATTGTAAAACTGGCTAAAAATATCTCCAAGGATCTCCTGATGTTTTGCGTTTGGTGCGGACATCGCAAAAGCTTCACCGTAAATGATCTCGAAGCGTTCACCTTCGGCGAGATCCCATGTCTTGTAGTCGGCATACGTAAGTAATTTATCGCCTTTTGGTAATGAACTCATAAATTAAGTATACCACCATTATCGCAACAGGTCAACGTTCAGTAGAAATGTTGTTCTAAAAAGGTATTTGTATTCGGGTTTAATACCTTTTACAACGCCTCAGAGCGGCGAGGTATTAAACCCTCAACACGAATAAAAAAGGTAAAAAAAAATACAAACCTACTTGACTAAAAATTGTTTTTTTTGTATTCTTGCCAGAGCAATATAAAATGCGCAGATTCTCTCTCTGCAACCCATGTTTGTAGGGATAAATAGCGATTTACGATGACCGTCAAAACAGAGAAATTCGCCGAAGGCGAACCTCCCAAGCTAAGGCGGTTTACGATGTCCGGCACAAGCCGGATGTAGGGCGGTTAGCCGCCCGTGAACCGTCATAATATCTGCCGTTTTAATGGCAGATATTATGCCCTTATAGCTCAGTTGGCAGAGCGTATCCATGGTAAGGATGAGGTCATCAGTTCAATTCTGATTGAGGGCTATGTTCTTGTGGTACAAGACGATGTTGCAAGTCAGCGGCGCTTCGCTTGTCTGATTGAGGGCTAAGCTCTTGCAATGCAAGACAAGGCTGCAAGTCAGCGGCGCTTCGCTTGTCTGATTGAGGGCTAAACTCTTGCGGTGCAAGACAATGTGACAAGTGTAAAAAACGGGATAATTTCCTGATTAAAGAGGTTTGATATGGCGAGTAAAAAAAGTGTTGTGGAACTGATTGCTCTTCAATGCAGTGAATGTAAAAGGCGTAATTATACAACCAGTAAAAACAGGCGCAATATTCAAGAAAAGCTTGAATTTAACAAATATTGCCCTCACGAGAGAAAACACACACTTCATAAGGAGTCAAAGATTAAGTAATAAATAGGCGTATAGCTCAGCTGGTAGAGCGGCGGTCTCCAAAACCGCAGGTCGCGGGTTCGAAGCCTGCTGCGCCTGGAGGCATTTGTTGTGGCGTTTTGAGTAATCTTGCGGAGTGGCAAGATTCTTAACAAGGCGGAAAACAGGCTTCGAAGCCTTTCAACCGCCGTGAGGAAAAGGCGATGTCCGAAAAGTTAGAAACTTATTCGGACATCTTCCTTAACTTAAGAATTTTCGCAATATTTCGCAGAAATATGAGGAAATTCAAAGGCTGTTCGAAAAGTAACCAACTTTTCGAACAGCCCCGACAGATTGAAAGGACGGCCTGGAGTGAGGCAACAGGACGTTGCCGAATGGAAGGCGAAGCCTGCTGCGCCTGGGGAAAATAAGTATTTAAAGGGGTAACAATGAAGAAAGTTATTCAGTTTATCAAAGAGTCTCGAGCGGAACTAAAAAAGGTAGTTTGGCCCGGTAGAGACGATGTAATTAGCTCAGTCAAGGTAGTGTTACTTTCTACCTTAGTAATTGCGGCTATTTTAGGATTAATAGACTTTTTATTGCACATGGGTGTGCAGTGGATTTTTTAATTTTAGTTAAAACAAGGTAATCAATGGCTACTGGCTGGTATGTCCTGCATACATATTCAGGATATGAAAATAAAATAGAAAAAACTATTCGCATGATGATCGAAAACGGCGATTTGGATAAAAACGTTGTCAGCGATGTAAAAGTTCCATGCGAAGAAGTGGTCGAAGTAAAAGAAGGAAAAAAACGGGTTCACGCCAGAAAGTTCCTTCCCGGTTACATTCTTGTAGAAATGGATCTGGGTGATTCGGACATGATGGGCGACATGGGCTGGAAGGTTCCCTGTACGAAAATAAAAAAGATACAGGGCGTTACAGGTTTTGTCGGGACTCCGGCAGATCGCAGGCCCCAGCCGCTTACCGGCGATGAAGCCAGAACTATTCTGCAAAAAACAGGTGAAATGAAAGGCGAGCGTACAGTACGTGTAAGACAATCTTTTGCCCCCGGAGAACAAGTAAAAATTACTGACGGGCCGTTTGAGTCATTTGTTGGAGTCATCGAAGAAGTAAACCACGAGAAAAACAAACTCAAAGTAATGGTTGGTATTTTTGGAAGAAACGCCCCTGTAGAAGTCGATCTTTTACAGGTGGAAAAAGTTTAATAGTGGGAGAGGTGTTGCCGCCTTGTAGTTTGTCTAAATGACAACCGACACCACGAAAGGAGATTAAAATGGCAAAGAAAAAAGTAGCGGCTTATATCAAGCTGCAATGTCCTGCAGGAAAAGCCACTCCGGCTCCGCCCGTAGGGCCTGCGCTCGGACCTCATGGTGTCAGTGCGCCTACATTTGTCCAGCAATTCAATGATCGGACAAAAAGTATGGAGCCGGGACTTACCATCCCGGTTGTAATCACAGTTTATGTGGATAAATCATTTACATTTATCCTCAAAACTCCGCCTGCTTCGGTGTTGATCAAAAAAACTTTGGGGCTTGAAAGCGGCTCAAAAGAACCTCACAAGGTAAAAGTTGGCAAATTAACAAGAGCTCAGTGCGAAGAAATTGCCAAAATAAAAATGCCGGACTTATCTGCGAATGACATGGACGCCGCTGTGTTGATTATTGGTGGAACCGCCAGGTCTATGGGAGTTGAGGTGGAAAAATGAAACGTGGAAAAAAATACAGAGAAAGTCTGAAAAAATACGACACAGAAAAAGCATACGAGCTTAACGAAGCGTTAACTGTTGTAAAATCAATGGCTTACGCAAAGTTCGACGAAACCGTTGAGCTTTCTGTAAAACTGAATCTTAAAAAGAGTCAGTCTGTACGTGATACGGTAGTTCTTCCCAATCAGTTCCGTGGCGAGAAAAAAGTCCTGGTTTTCTGTAAACCTGAAAAAGAAAAAGAAGCGCAGGACGCCGGAGCGGCATTTGTTGGAGCCGATGAGCTAATCGAAAAAGTTAAAGGCGGCTGGACAGATTTTGATGTTGCGGTAGCAACCCCCGATATGATGAAAGATGTAGGTAAGCTTGGTATGGTGTTAGGGCGCAAAGGTCTCATGCCTAACCCCAAAACAGGTACTGTAACATTCGACATTAAAGGCACTTTGGCTGAACTCCAAAAAGGTCGTGTTGAATTCAGAGCCGATAAAACAGGCGTTATGCACCTTGCGGTCGGCAAAGTTTCCATGGAACCTGCATCGGTTGCCGAAAACGTAAAAGCGGTTATCACAGAAGTTAAACGCAAACGCCCGATAGATGTTAAGGGTGAATTTATCCGAACTGTTTCGGTGGCTTCAACCATGGGGCCCGGAGTATGGGTAGCGATTAAGGATCAAGATTAAAAGCCTTTTGGGTTTTTATTCGAATTATAGGAGATAAAAATGGCGATTATAGCGAAAAAAATACAGGATAACAAAGTAAAAGCGATTGGGGAACTTAAAGAATCTCTGGGCGCAGCACAGGATTATATCTTTACAGATTATCGTGGTTTAACTGTTGAACAGATCACCGCTTTAAGAAAACAACTCCGTGCCAAAAATGTGCATTACACCGTTGTAAAAAATAACTTTGCCAAGATAGCGTTTGAGCAATTGGAAACACCTGATGTTTCCCCTTACTTAGTCGGCCCCACCGCCGTAGCGATTACACCAAGAGATTCCAATGAAGTCGCAAAAATATTTTTCGACTTCTTAAAAGAAGCTCCCGCTTTAAAGGTAAAGGGCGCTTTGATCAGCGGTGTTGTATACGACAACACAAAAACCGAAGCTTTCTCGAAATTGCCGGGCAAACTGGAGCTTATCTCTATGCTTATGTCGGTAATGAACGCTCCGGCACGTAATCTTGCCGCTGCGCTTAACGACGTTCCATCAAGAGTGGTACGCACAGTTAAAGCTGTGGCAGATAAAAAAAGTGAACAATGAGCAAAGAACAAAGAATAGGGAGCTGAAGAACAAATTGTTCTTTGATTCTTTTTTCTTTGAAAACTTTGTTCTTTGAAAAATCGTCAGGCTTCGGATGCTGCCGTTCCTGTCGGTTTATTTGACTGCTTGTGAGTAGTCATTCTTGCGATTCGTATGAAGAGCGTATTTTATTTAGGAGAAGGTAATATGGCAGCCACAAAAGAAGAAATTTTAGAAGCAATTGCATCAATGACAGTTCTGGAAGTTTCAGAATTAGTAAAAATGATGGAAGAAAAATTCGGCGTTTCAGCCGCAGCACCCGTTGCTGTAGCTGTAGCAGGCGGCGGCGGAGCTGCAGCTCCTGCAGAAGAAGAGAAAACAGAATTTAATGTTATTCTCAAAGCGTTTGATGAAGCAAAGAAAATTGCGGTTATCAAAGAAGTTCGTGCTGTTACCGGGCTTGGTCTTAAAGAAGCAAAAGATCTGGTTGAAGGCGCACCCAAACCGCTTAAAGAAGCTGTTTCCAAAGATGAGGCTGGAAAAATCAAAGAAGTTATCACCGCAGCAGGCGGTACTGTTGAGATCCAGTAACTCAGCACCCGAATATTTCGGTGCAAAATATTTTTACTACAATGGCGCGAAAGCCGCACAAAGGAAAATTTCTTTACTATCTGTATAACCGCATGATAGAAAAAATCCTTCGTGCGTCTTTGTGCGCCTTTGTGGTTTAAATAATTGAAAAAATGTTATAGTTCATGACAGGAAGGGGAAAAAAATGGTCAAGGTAAAGCAAGCGGAAGAACGCCAAAACATTGGGAAAGATATTCAAAATGTAATGGATCTGCCGGACTTAATCGATATTCAGCTCAATTCCTACGAGCGTTTTTTACAAAGAGGAAAAGTTAAAAAGGGCGAAAGGCTCAATGCTGTCGGGCTTCAGGAAGTTTTTGATACGACATTTCCCATAAAAAGTCCCAATGATGATATGAGGCTTGAATTTGAATATTATACTTTTGATGAAGAAAACATAAAAGTAAAAGAACTGGAGTGTAAGCAAAAAGGTCTTACCTATTCGGTTCCTTTAAAAGCCCGAATTAATCTTGCTTTTACGCAAACTGGAGAAATCCGCCAGAAAGACATCTACATGGGTGATATTCCTCTAATGACAGAAAGAGGCACTTTCATTATCAATGGAGCGGAGAGGGTAGTAGTTTCACAAATACACCGTTCTCCGGGTGTTATTTTCAGCCACGATAAAGATGTGTATTCATCACGCATTATTCCCTACCGCGGCAGTTGGCTTGAATTTGAAATCGACAAAAAACGTGAATTAATTTACGCAAAAATAGACAGAAAAAAACGTATCTTGGGAACAATCTTCCTGCGTACGCTTGGTTTTTCTACCAGAGAAGACATCATCAGCGCATTTTATACAAGTGATACTCTTAAAATCAAAGATGATAGAGAAACAAAAGAAAAAATATCCGGCAAAATTCTTGCGAAGCAAATAACAATACAAGAACCTGCTATTGATGAAGTGGGAAATATAACTGATAAAACAAAAGAAAAAGTACTTTTTAGAGCCGGAGATAAACTTCATCCGCACAATGTAGACGAGCTGGTTCAGCATGACATTAAATCAATTTGTTTTATTGATTTCCAGGCGGAAGGCTCGCTTAATTCTACGATGATCTTAAATTGTTTTGAACGTGAAGACATTAAATTTGTAAGGGAAGCGGGAAGCGAGCCGTCTAAAGAAGAATCTTTGATGGCTGTTTATTCTGTGTTGATGCCCGGCGAGTCCATTACAGTTGAGCAGGCGGAAAAAGACCTTATTGGAATGTTTTTCTCCGACCGCCGCTACGATCTTGGCAAAGTCGGACGTTATAAGCTAAACAAAAAATTTAACCTTGATCTTCCAAATAATAAATTTACTCTTGCTAATGATGATATTAAAGCTACCATGAAACATTTGATTAAAGTGTTTGTCGGTGATGAAGCAATTGACGATATCGATCATCTTGGAAACAGGCGGATAAGATCTGTCGGCGAATTGATGGCTAATCAAATGAAGACTGCTTTCAGCCG
>WQWD01000112.1 GCA_009785545.1 Treponema sp.
GTGAGCGATAAATTATCATGAACGATAAGCATCACTTTTGGCAATTAAATAGTTTTTTGTTGTAATAAAGAGGGGTTTTAATGTCAGATATAGTCTATATCAATATTGAAGAAGGCTTAAAAAGAGTCATGAATAACGCCATGCTCTTTGCTAAATTGCTTTCAAAATTTAAAAATTATACTCATATAAGTGAAATTGAAGCTGCGTTTGCGGAAAACGATTTGGAAGCAGCGTTGAATTCTGCGCACACTCTGAAAGGGCTTGCGGCGAATCTTTCTCTTACCGAATTATATAAGCAGGTGCAGGAATTGGAAGCACAAATTAAAATAGGGACAGAAAACAACGAGCTTCTCGAAAAAATAAAAGGCGTACATGCCAAAACTTTGGAAGAGGCGGATAAGGTAATAAGCCAATATGCTTGAAAAAACAACAGTATTAATCGTCGACGATGAAGAAATTAACATTGACATTCTTGAAGAAATACTAAAGGAAGACTACCATATTTTATCTGCTTCCAATGGCAGAGAAGCTCTTGTCGTACTCAAAACTGCGAAAATTCTTCCTAAAATTATCCTTTTGGATGTAGTAATGCCTCAAATGACAGGGCGTGAGCTGCTTGAAGTTTTGATGAACGACACAGCTCTTAAAAGGATTCCTGTCATTTTTATTACTGCTGAGGAAAAATCCGAATCTGAACTTTTGGATGCGGGAGCTGTTGATTTTATTTCAAAACCTCTTGATCATGATATTGTTAAACTCCGTGTTAGAAACCAGATACAGTTAAAAAATTACAGCGATAACCTGGAAGAAATGGTAGCTGTTAAAACCGCCGAAGTTACAAAAACTCTTGACAACGTACTGCAAGGGCTTGCGAATATTATTGAACATCGTGATCTGGAATCAGGTGAGCATGTAAAAAGAACGCAATTATTTGTAAAATCTATAATTGACTATTTGATCAATACCGAATCTGTTTATGCCGAAGAACTAAAAAAACTTCAGCCGGATATTATAATGAAATCTATGGCTCTCCATGATGTAGGAAAAATCGCAATCCCTGACAGAATTTTATTGAAGCCTGAAAAACTTGATCCCGATGAATTTGAATTGATGAAAACACACACTACGCGCGGCAAGGAAATTATTCGAGAACTTGGGGATGTAAATACATCTTTGTATTTAAAGCACTGCGAAGATATATGTTACAGCCATCACGAACGATGGGACGGCAAAGGTTACCCTATACAGTTAAAAGGAGAAGAAATCCCTTTAACAGCCCGCCTTGCGTCATTGGCGGATGTTTATGACGCATTAGTCAGCGTCCGTGTTTATAAACCTGCGTTTTCTTACGAGGAAGCTCTTGAACTTATTGTTAAAGGAAGCGGTACTCAATTTGATCCAATTGTTGTTGATGCTGTTGTGCAGGTATATGATCAGTTTAAAGAAATTTCCCAAAAGTACAGTTAAAATTATTTAATTATAGTCCTTATAAAAAATGAACGTGAATCAGATAGTGATTCACGTTCATTTTTGTCATTTGATGTTTGAAAATTTACGGGTCGATATACAATTCTTCACGTTCACGGCGGATGGCTTCGGCTCCGGAGGTTAGCCAGTTGGTAATGCCGGTATTCCACTCAGTATCGAAATCTCCTTCTGGCGCTCTGATTGCTCGAATAACAAATGCGATTGACATATCGATTAACGTTCTGCTCAAGGGACCGGCGGCTCTAAGCGGAGCTGTTGTGGCAACTACCGGAATTGGGCGGGCATTGATCATGGCTGTGCGGTAGGCTTCCATTATCATTTCGGCAGGCCAAGGGTATGCTGATGCCATCGCACGGATGCTCGCTTCCTCAGTTCCAAGGAAAAGTCCGTTCAACATTGGGGTATAGTCAATGTTCATGCTTGAATTCTGAATCCAGCCGTCAGAAGCTACAGGGTTGATTCTCGGTACGCCGTCAACCATTTCGTGTACAATACCTTCCGGTCCAATCTGCAGGAAATTGTAAATTTCAAACCGGGAAAGCCAGTTTAAATAACTCATAGCAGCGTGGGGGTTTCTTGACCCTGCCGGAATAAAGAAATATAACGCCTCGGCATCATACGAAATATTAACTCCGCTGGAAGAAAATGTGTCGATGGGAATTAATCTGGCAGTGGGAACAATCTCTTGAAGATCGCTGAGTATTCTGTCGCTTTCACGGAAAATTTGATCCCAGTTGTGAGCGAAAGCTCCTACAACTCCGCTTTTGATCAGGTTGTTGTAAATTTCGTCATCAGCATACAAAGGAAAATCACGTCCGATAAGTCCGTTGTTATACATACGGTTCAGGAAACGTATCCCTTCCTTGTATCCGGGAACCAGGAAAAATCTGTCAACAATGGAGTTAATCCAAAGATCTCTTGTAGAAATGTCCGGATCGATAAACGATTCGGCGATAGCGCCGGCTGTCCAGCGGACATCTTGTGTCATAATAAACGGAATTACATTATCGACACCTAAAACTGCGGGGATTCTGTCTCTGAATGCTACCATAGTGTTAAAAAATTCTTCCGCATTAGAAGGGATGGGAAGATTCAGAGCTTCCAGCCAATCTTCACGGATAAAAGTGTTAAAGCGGGCGACATTTACACGCCTGCCCGGTATCGAAAAAACCTGGCCTGTTTGAGCGTTTTTGTTTCGGTGAATAAAATATCGACCGGGAAGAACCGGATCGTAACCGAGCAATTCTCTTAAATTGTAAAGGTGTGTGTCGATGTACGGAGCCATATCAAAAAGTCCGCCCATCTCTCCCCAGTTTGTGATGTTCTCGAGGCTGAATGTTTTCATGATGTCAGGAGGATTTCCTGCCGCCATCAAATTAACTTGAGCCTGCTCTTCTTGAGCGCGGGGAACCGGCACAAATTGTACATTGTAGCCCGATTCTGCGTAGAAATTTTCCTGAATCCAGTCTGTCCAATTGTTTCTGGTCGGATTTGTCCGGCCTCCGTCAGTGCCGCGGTCGTATACCACTACTCTGATAACTCCGTCGAGGTTCTCGCGTTGACAAGATGTGCCAAATGCAAACATCATTGCAAAAATTAACGCGCTGATTAGTACCTTTTTCATAAACTCTCCTTGTTAATTTATCCTTTAACAGCACCGATTGTAACGCCGCTGATAAAATAACGCTGAAGCCACGGATATACCAGCAAAATTGGTATTGTGGCGATCATGACTGCTGCTGCTTTCATGCCGTCGCTTGCTGCGGGAATTCCTCCGGCGATGCCTTCCTGAGCAGCCACTTCTATCGAAGCTAAGTTATTTATTATGTTAAACAGTTTTAGCTGGATAGGGTGAAAGTCGGGAGCCGAAGTCATAAACATAAGCGCATCGGAAAAACCGTTCCATCTGCCAACTGCATAAAACAAAGACAATGTGGCAAGGACTGGCAAGGACAAAGGCAGGTAAATTTTCATCAATACTGTGAATGGATTAGCTCCGTCAATCTCGGCTGACTCACGCAGGCTGTCCGGAACTGAATAAAAGAAACTCCGCAAAATAATCATGTTAAATACCGAAAGACTGCCCGGCAGGATCAATACAAGCGGGTTGTCCAAAAGTCCCAGCGACCTCATTAAAAGGTAATTTGGTATAATGCCTGCGTTAAAATACATTGTAATAATGATGATCGTGTTAATGAGCTTTCGCCCTTTAAGGTTGTCATACGTCAACGGAAAAGCCGCCATGACTGTCATTGTCAACGCAAATGTGGTGAAAACAAACGTAAGGATGATTGTCCAGATCATCGAACGGGAAAACGATGGATCCAGAAAAACAAAACGATAAGAATCCAGAGTGGGCTCTACAGGCCAGAAGGAAACTTCTCCTCTCACGATTGCCAGCGGATCGCTTAACGAACGCGCAAAAATATTGAGCATGGGAAACAGACAAATTGCTATCACCATTAAACAAATAAAAACAATAATTTTATCTTCGAGTTCTTTTGCTTTTGATTTTATCATGACTATCTCCTACCACACGCCCCGTTCACCGGTTTTTTTGGCAAGAGCATTTGCCATAACCAGGAACGCGACACAAATTATCGACTGAAACAATCCTACAGCGGCTGTAAGCGAGAACTGACCTGAACGAATACCTACACGGTAAACGTAAGTGCTTAAAACATCGGCAACTTCCATTACCGTTGGATTTTGCATGGCGAAAGGACGATCAAATTCACTGCCAAGAATGATACCAAGCCTTAAAATTAAAAGTACCATGATTGTGGGGCGTATGCCTGGAAGCGTGATACTCCATATTTTTCGCAAGCGCCCGGCTCCGTCAACTTCGGCGGCTTCGTACAGTTCGGGGCTTATGCTTGTAATCGAGGCAAGATAGATGATCGTGCCCCAGCCCATGTCTTTCCATATTCCAAGTCCGATGTATGTAGTGACCCAATTACGAGGCGTCATCAAAAAGTCAATCGGCCCAATGCCAAGCTGTCCCAGCAAAATGTTGACAACACCTCCTCCCGGCGCAAACAACTGAACAGCCATACCAGAAATTATTATCCAGGAAAGAAAGTGAGGCAGGTAAACAACAGTCTGGGTAAACTTCTTAAAACGTCTGAATGCAATCTCATTTAAAAGAAGCGCCAGAATGATAGGAGCCGGGAAGCCCATTACCAGGTCGAGGAAGTTAAGCATCAACGTATTTCTGACAGCGCGCCAGAAAGCCGGTGACGAAAAAGCTTCCTGAAAATAATGGAAACCAACCCAATGATTACAACCCGGCAAATGAGGATAACCTGTACACGCCGGATTTGGCGTTGCCCAGACTCCTCGAAAGAAGTTGTAATGCCTGAAAGCGATTACGATATTTGTCATGGGAACATATCGAAACACTACAAAGAAAGCTATCGGCATGAGGAGCATCAAATAGAGCATCCATGTACGCCGCAGGTAGTTATCCCGTCTGATAAGAGCAGGATGTGTTGTTTCTTTAACATTTTTCATAGTTGCACTTATTATACCACAGCACCACTTTTTTTTAAATATTGATGTGAAATTTATACAATGAATATGTGATTTTTACATTTAATTAATAAAGATTTACATGCCAGCTAATTTGATTGCAGCAAAGAAAACATGGCTGTAAAAACTTCGTACGCAATGAGACTGCGGACTGCGGAGTCTGTCAGGGAAAACTCCTGCGAAGAGTCCGCTCCAGAGCCTCAGCAGGTAATAAAAAAGCCTTAAATAAATTGGGATTACAATGAAAATATTCTAAATTGCTGAGTCTCTTGCACGGGGAGCGCAGGAGATGTTTTTCCTGCCAGCCTCCGCAGCCCGCAGTCTCATTGCGTACCCGCAGGGTGTTTTGTTCCAATTATGTTTGGGTGACAGTCACCATGTGCGTGTATCTGTCACTCATGCGCTGCCTCCTCCGGGTCGCTGCGAGGCATTTCGCGTAACGGTACGTTACTCGCCCTTAGCTTGAGCCTACGTTAAACTAAGGGCGAGCCAAACGGAAGCCGATGTCGTACCACCTGAAGTTCGGCCAATTGTTGAAACGGACAACGGAACGGGTGCCAACGGCATTGAAGTCCCAGCTCCCACCGCGAATTATGCGGTTAGCCCCCGAGGACGCGCCCGTAGGATCGGTCTTCGGGTCACTCGTGTAATTCCAAGACCAATCCCACACCCATTCCAACACATTTCCGCTCATGTCATGTATGCCCAGCCCGTTGGCAGCCAGAAGCCCTACCATCCGGGGGCTGCTGCCGCTGTTTCCAGTATGCCACGCCACAGCGCCAGCGTTGTTGCTTCCTGAAAATGTGTACCTGTCCGCTGTATTGCCGCCCTTCGCCGCAAATTCCCACTGCGCTTCGGTTGGCAATCTATACCCTGTCGAGCCGGTTATTACTCTCACATTATTCCATCTTTCATTACTATTCGTCGGTACTGCTCCCCATGTATTCGGATTTGTACTCCACGAAGTCGGATTAGGCCACGTATTCGGCATTTCATACGCAGGCGTTAATCCACTTAACTCACTCAACCTATTCGCAAATACTATCACATCATACCAGTTCACGTGCGTTGCGGGGCGGCGGTTTATGTTGAACCCTGCCGCACTTTCTTCCGTATTGGCTGCCACACTGCTCCAACTGGGATGTGGGACGGTAATGCCGTTGTCGTTCCCCGTCATCACCGTTGTCCACTGCTCCCTCGTTATCGGAAACCTGCCCATGTAAAACCCTTGTGTCAGCGTTACTGTTGACACAGGTGTTATATCTCCGCTTCCTCCTGTTCCCAGTTCTCTGCCTAGCTCAAATGTTCCGCCTTCCACTCGCACCATTGCAATGGGTAGAACAGGTGTCCAGTTCGCTGTAATCGTTACAGCAGAGCCGGGCATTATGAAAGTAGTGTCTGCGCTGTTTGAGTTTGCAAAAGTCACCGATGGGTTGCTTGTCCAATTTACAAATGTATAACCCGGGTTTGTTCCTGCATTGATTGATACATTGACACCGGCAATCTGATTGGCTACGGTTGTCGTTCCGCCTTGTCCAACGCCACTCATGGTGACAGCGTGTGGAGTAGGTGTCCAGTTCGCTGTAATTGTTACAGCAGAGTCGGGCATTTCGAAAGTGGTGATTGCGCTGTTTGGGTCTGCAAAAGTCACCGATGGATTGCTTGTCCAATTTACAAATGTATAACCAGTGTTTGTTCCTGCATTGATTGATACATTGGCTCCGGCAATCTGATTGGCTACGGTTGTCGTTCCGCCTTGTCCAACGCCAATCATTGAGACAGTGAAGGTTGGCAGGGCAGAGACAGTAAATGTTACATTGGTGGTAGCAGTTGCTCCTCCGTTGTATGTAACGATGATAGTTGCGTTGTATGTTCCGGCGGGAAGAGCAACATTCGGACGTACCGTAAAGGTTTCAGTATTACCTTCGCCAATGGTTGTTATTGATCCTGTGCCGCTTAATTCGAACGAATCGTAATTCGCTCCGCCAAGAGCGATGCCTGATATTGCCGCCGGAGCAGTCCCTGTATTTGTTATCGTTACAGTTCGTGCGCCAGGCTGAGTGTAGCCAACTTCAAGTGCGCCAAAATCTATCAATAGCGGGGATAGCTCCAAGTATGGGCTATTGTTATTATCGCTGCCATTCTCATAACCGCTTCCCGTGTCGCACGCCGCGAATAAAAATCCAATCGCCGCTATCATGGCGATAATCCAGAAAAAATTCAAAAAGTTTTTCATTATAAAAATCTCCTTTGCGGCTTTAATGTCGCCGCCAACATATTTAAAACTTCCATACAGAAATCAGTAGATTACTGGAACGTTTAGATAAAATACCCAAACTGTTCAGAGTTTTTCTTAAAATTATTAGCAAATTACTTAAAAACACAACAAAATCATTGTGAAAGGTGTCAAAATGACTCAATTGAGAGGAAAAGGTTGTATTTTCGTTGTTTCTTATTCTTTGTCGGTTACTAAATAGTATATGGGGGGGGGGGGGGGGGTTTTTTTTTTTTTACGGGAAAAGGCCTTTTTTTTTTATTTTTTTTTTTTTTAACAATATTTTTTATATATTTTTAATTTGGTATATTATAAAAAATTCTAAATTTTTAA
>WQWD01000113.1 GCA_009785545.1 Treponema sp.
CCCGATTCCCATTCCGATGAAGTTCTGCCATCAGGAGACACGATTCTTGACACAAGCCTTGGAGGAACCAAAATGCCGTCATTCGCAATCGCAGAAGTAGCTTTAAGTATCTGATAAGCGGAGACGGCGATTTCCTGACCAAACGCAATTGTTGGTTTTGAACGATCCGACCAACTCGAAACAGGAGCGAAATAACCGGCTGTTTCTCCCGGGCTTCCGGCTCCAGTTCGTGAGCCAAAACCCAAATCACTTAACGAACGATGAAACGCCGCAGGTGAAATATTTTGAGACGCATAAGCTGCACCGACATTACAAGAAAGTATAACGATTTCTCTGGCCGTTACCCTTCCGTGATTGACAAGACAGGTAATCGGCGCACCTCGAGCCGGCATAAAGACGCCGTTGCAAAAGAAAACAGAATCATGGCGAATAGCGCCAGCATCCAAAAGCGCCGCCATAGTATAAACCTTAAAAGTAGAACCGGGTTCAAAAGCCCAAATAGCGGGACGATTCATGCGGCTGTTGGCATCTGAAACACGAAAATTATTGGGATCAAAATCAGGCAATGAGACTGAACCCAAAATATATCCGTTACGTGGATCCATCGCTACAAATATTATAGATTCCGCCTGTGTTTCTTGTTTTGTCCGTTCGGCTATCTGGTGCAAAATATATTGAACGTGTACATCGATAGTCAGTACGACATCCGAACCGATACCATCGTTATTAACTCCCGATAAAATATTATCAAAAGCAAATTCTATTCCTTCGTTTGTGTTTCCCACAAAACCAACAACTTGGCTTGCTAAATTTCCTTCGGGGTATACCCTGCCCGAAACAGGCTGAACTATAATACCTCTGATTCTTCTTTCCCGAATCAGAGCGGAAAGCCGCCGTGCCGTTGCATCATCGATTTGTCTTCTTAAATATAAAAAGTTTGATTCTGAAGCAGTGATTCTTGTTCGGATTTCATCTGGAGTCATTTCGAGAATATCCGCAAGCTCTTCTGCGATAATATCGAGGCAGGGTAAATTTTGGGAATTTCCCGCTCTTGGAATTGACGGCCGCCAGACGCTGACATCAGCAAATCTGATCGAAAGAGCAAGAAAGCGCCCGTTTCTGTCTAATATAGAACCTCTTTCAGGAAGGCTTGCTCTCTGCCTTGGAGGAGGCGGAGGCTCGCCGTTTATCATCAGGTTAGCATAATGAATAAGCAAAAACAGTGAAAAAAGACCTAAAAAAGAAAATAATACAACGTATCGTTTTTTCATATTTTCTCCATTTTAATAAGTTTTACGGCAGTTTGTATAGACACCATTAACGCCCTAAAACTTTTCCAACTATATTGTTCACAGGAACAAAACCATAAAAGCGGGAATCAAAAGATTCAAGAGAATTGTCTCCCAGAGCCCAAAAAGTTCCCTGTTCGGTTAACTGAGTTACACGTTTAACCGCTAATTCCCCTGTTGGTGTGTAAAAAACCACAACTTCTCCCACTCTGGGCTGAGCCCACATTATTAAATATCTCTGCCGCAACGGAACCCTTATCCCATATCTTAAACGGCTTACAATCAGAACATTGCCGTTTTGGATTACCGGCTCCATGGAATTTCCATGAGCGACAATAAAATCAAAAACAAATATGTTTAACAAAACCGCTGTTAAAAGAGCGCAAAATACTGCTTTTTTACCATTCATTTTCATATTTCATCCCATATTACATCTTTTATCAGCTTATCTTAACGCAATTTTTTGTCGATAAACCAAGTATGGTAACATTTTTGGAAAATCAAAACGTTTATAAACGAAAAAAAACAAATTCAAGGCTTAATAATAAATCGGCATTTTCCCACAGTGAATTTATGAACCAATTCAGGCAAAAACCTGTCTCCAATAAAAAGAAAAACAACTCTGCAAGGTCATGGTATCATGACACAGTAAATAATACAACAAAAAACTATAAAACAAAAAAAACTCGTTTTCCGCCAAGAACGGCAAAAAAACCAGGATTTAGCGGTTCCAAAATCCCCTTCCCTGTTCCGTCTTTGGCAACTATGGCGGCATTGGCAGTTACTGCGATAATTGCCGTAGCTACATTAAACTGGGAAAACTTTAATATCGAACCAATTGATGTCAGTGTTTTCCAAAATTCACAAAATCCAAATGCCGGACAGCATACAATTCATTATGCGGCAACTGGAATTCCAAGAATTTTAACTTCCTTTGCCGTTAACGAAGACAGCGCTCAACAGGGAACAGAAATCGAAGAAAATGACAATCCTCACGGAATGTTGATTAATTTTGAATGGCGGGAACACAGAGTCCAAAGAGGTGATGTTGTGTCAAGATTAGCCGAACAATACGGCGTATCAGTAGGCGCAATTATCGCTTCAAACAATATCACAAATGCCAGACGGCTTCAGGAAGGTCAAGTTTTACGTATCCCGAATATTGACGGGATACCTCACCAAGTAGGAAGAGGTGACAGCCTTTCCAGAATAGCGGCATCATTTAATGTTCCTTTAGACATAATTTTAGATGTAAATGACATAAAAAGCGATAACATCCAACCGGGAGAAATCCTCTTTATTCCCGGCGCAAGAATGAACGACATAGATCTCCGCAGAAGTCTGGGAGAAACATTTATGTTCCCGCTGCAAGGCCGCAGAGTCATAACAAGCCCGTTTGGTATGCGCAGAGACCCATTTACCGGCACTCTGCAATTCCACACAGGAGTTGACTTCAGGGCAAATATCGGCACGCCGGTTTTGGCTTCCTTTGACGGAGTCGTATCAGTTGTAAGCGAAAATCGGACATATGGGAAATTTATCATTTTAACTCACTCCAACGGATACAAAACGCTTTACGGCCACCTGAATTCTTTTGCGGTCAGAGAAGGGGACAGAGTAACACGAGGAAGAAGAATCGCATATTCGGGCAATACCGGGCGCAGTACAGGACCCCACCTGCATTTTGGAATATTTGACAGGAATAATAGGCTGGTTAACCCACTGGATTTAATAAACTAGATATGATACACTGAGGTTATATATGAAAAAGTTATTATTGGTACTTATCGCATTTTTGGCAGTATTTACATATATTAGAGCATTTACAGGCTCTGATATTCCGGCTGATGTCCATGAAATTGAAATACAAATGCCTCTGGAAATTCAACAGTAAAATGTATTAGAATTAAAATATGACATCAAAAGAAAAGCAATTTAAAAAATTACAGACAAAGTCCTCAAATTTCACTGAAAATTATACTTTTAATGAAGTTGTAAATAAAGCGTGTGAAGGACTGAAAGAGCGCCAAATAAAATACTCTATCTGTCGAATTCAGGAAATGGAAAATACATTAAGCCGTCTGGAACTGGAATTAGACGTATTTTTAGAATTACGATAAAGGAAATTTAATTTGAGGGCCGGGAAAAATAAGTTAAATTGTGTAAAAAAAACAATTATTTTCAAAGCGCTTATTTTTGTTTTTCTCTTTTTCTTTATTCTTTTTGATATTTCGGCGATTAATTTCCAGGATATAAACTTATCAAATGATAACAGGCTGATTTACAGGGCAAACTTTTTTGACTCCCACGCAATTTTTGTTTCACATCTTGCCAATCAAACAAATACAGGATTTCCTACACGCCAGCTTACCGCATTCCCTGAAAAATTGTACTTGGTTGATAATGGAAGAACGATTATCGCACTGAACCGTTTTGGAGCAGTCAGGATTCCGACAGCAGGCGGGCTTCCCTCAGCGTTGCCCGGCTACCCGTCATTCACAGGAGGCAGTCTGCCGCTGGCGGGCAGGCTTCAGGACTTAGCGGCTTCCCCTGACGGCAGGTGGATTATCTTTATTGAGCCTACAAGCGCAGGATACGGAAACCTTATATTGGTTGATATAAACTCAGGCACAAGGCAATTGATCACCGAAAGAATCGAACTTCCCGCTTCTTATTTCCCGGCAAAATGGAGCCCTGATTCACAGTATTTTATTTACTCAAAGGGTCTTCGGCTTTTTTATTTTCCAATTAACCACAGCATAACAGGGCAAGTAGATGAACGCTTTAGGATGATAGGAACCGGCCGCATCAATTCAATTTTTTGGGGGCAGCATGGCGGTTTTTTCTATTTAACAGGAAATACTTTATATCACGTAAGAAGCCCTGAAATTTTTACACGGACAATGTTTGGAGATTTTTTATCAATTGGAAACGTTGCCGCAGTTTTACCTTTTGATTTTGATTCAGGCTTTGATAATTTTTGGGTTGCTCCTGATGTTGGATCGTTTGTAGTAAAAAAACGCCAAAGAGGGCTTTTTCTGTTTATGCTTGGCGATAACCACAATTCAAGCGTGTCAATGCCTCATATTTCGATCCCGTACGGAGCGGAAAATTTTAACGTTCTTTGGTCGGCAGCAGGAGATCGTTCCATTCTTACTGTACTCTTTTCTTTGAATGATCAAACAACAGCCTGGCGTTTTGAAATAACCGCACGGCAAGGAACCTCTCCATCAATCAGAACAACAGAGATGGCAAACACCCCATCTTCCGCCGCAGGCTCTTTATCTCCTGACGGAACAAGGGCGATTTTTTGGGGAGAAAGAGGGCTGGAACTTTGGAATTATACCAGTTGGCAGCTCATTTCCAGACTGAACGAAACACCCGTTTTTTCTGGTTTATGGGTAAACCCAAGACAAATAATAATTGGAAACTCCCGATTTATCGAAGAAATAAATGTCCAGGTTTCTTCCTTTCCCCGCAGAATTATCAGCCTTTCGGGAGCTGATGAAATCGGGTTTGAAGAAAACATCCAAACAGGATTTACAAGAACGCCTTCACGAATTTTGGCAAGAGTGGGAACAGCGTGGTTCGCCACTGACGGCTCCGGCGCATGGACAGCGGAAAATAATGTTCGATTACGCCCTGTTTCTGTTGAATCAGAGCGGTTTCGGGTATTTTTGGAGCCGCAAAATCAGGGGCCTTTCCGTAATATTCCTCTGTTACGCGATCTGCAATCTTTCACTACAATATCGTTTTTTCCGCTCAATTTTACAGGAAGAAGCTCAGTCGGTGCCGCACTAGGTGCGACGCAACGCATTGCGATTTATTTTGACCTTTACGATGATGACACAGGGCTGGCTCTTGTTTTGGCAGCGCTGCGCCGCCACGGCAAAAGAGCTACCTTCTTTTTAAACGGCGAATTTATAAGGCGCAACCCTCAAGCGGCAAGAGCGATTGCCAATGCCGGTCATGAAACAGCGTCAATGTTTTTCGCCCCGATAGATTTTTCTGACACCCGATTCCAGATTACTGAAGACTTTATCATACAGGGGCTTGCACGTAACGAAGACGAATTCTTCCGTGTAACAGGAAGAGAACTGTCGGCGATTTGGAGGCCTCCGTTTTACCGCAGTTCCCCTGCAATAAACGCCGCCGCCGCAAGAGCCGGTTACTTCACCGTAGAAAGAAGCTTTGACCCGGGAGACTGGCTCTCCGCAGAAGACGCCCTCAGATTAAACTTACGTCAAGTTCCGCCATCAGAAATGATCGATCAAATAATGGAAAGAATAACACCGGGAGCGCTGATTCCCATACGTCTTGGTCTGCTACCGGGTGGCAGAGACAGCTACCTTTTCCAATACATAGATGTACTATTTGATGCGTTAATCCGAGCCGGCTTTGAACTAATGCCGGTGTCTGCTGTCATCCGCTGACAACAGCCTGAATTTGGGAGAATATCAATGCTTTCTAAAGAATCGCTGCCTAATGAGAGCCGCAGGTTACTCAATTCTGTGCCTGCGCTAATCGAAAAAACTTTTCCTATACCCGGGCGTTTCAGAAATACTTTACCTTCTGATATACGAAAACTTTCCGGGCTCTTGACAAATAACAGGGGAGAAAGAGCCCTTTCATATTTAGGGCGGCCAAATTTTTTGTCGGCTTATTTGTATTGGTTCTTGCCATGGAATCTTTGGCGGTTAAGCAACCTGCTTCCGGCCTTAAATTTTAATTTATCTGAAGGTGATGTAATTACCGACTTGGGCTGCGGGCCTTTAACATTTACGTCAGCGCTTTGGATAACAAGACCTGACTTGCGAAAAATACCATTGGAGTTTTATTGTGTAGATCGTACAGCTTCTGCGCTGGAAGCGGGAAAAAAATTTTTCGAAGCCGTTACTTCAGACGATGACACTTGGAAAATTCATCTTGTTCGTAAAGATATTAACCTAAACCAGCCAAAAGCGGCAACAGCAGATCATAAGTCATCACTTGTATGTGCAGTCAATTTTTTTAATGAATTATACGAACGAGTCCCTCACAATAATCTTGAGGAACTACGGCGCATGGCGCAAAAGTCGTCTAATTTTATGAGAACGCAAGCGTCTGAAAAATCTTCTATTCTTGTAATTGAACCCGGTATACCTCAATCAGGAAAATTTATCGCACTTTTACGTGACACATTCATGGAAGCGGGGCACTGTCCAACATCTCCGTGTGTTCATACATCAAAGTGTCCATGTATGACATCTTCTCCAAAAGAACAAAAAAACAAATGGTGTCATTTTGCCTTTGAAACAGCCGATGTACCAAAAGATTTGCGCCGCCTTTCGGTTTCCGCTAAATTACCAAAAGAACGCCTTGCACTTAGCTATTTGATGACTTCCACAACCGCCAAGACAGAAGCGCAGCCGCTTGTACGGGTTATTTCTGATGCCTTTCCGCTTCCCGGCAGCCGTTTCGGACGTTACGGCTGCTCTGCTCAGGGTCTTGTGTTACTTGCCGGAGAAAAAAAACGTATCGAAAAAATAAGAGCAATGTCCATAATCAATCAAAATGAGCTGATTTTATCAAACAATATTGACAAAAAAAGCGGCGCTGTTATTCTGGAATTACAATGAATACAACGAACGCAACGGGAGTCGCAGAGGTCGCTAAAGTCGCGGAGGTCGCTAAAGCGGCATTATTTTCCAGTATGCACACGCATACAATTTTCTGTGACGGGAAAGACGATGTAGAAACAATGTGCCGAGCGGCGTATGAAAAAGGGCTCTTTGCGATAGGATTCAGCGCTCATGCTCCAATCTCAAAACAAATTGGCAAAGAAAGCGAATGGAACTTAAAAGAAGACAAAGTAGAACAATATATTTATGAAGTAAACGCCGCAAAAAAACGATGGGAAAACAGGCTTAAAGTATTTTTGGGTTACGAGGCGGATTATATCAAGGGAAGACGCTCGCCTAAAGACAAAGATATAACATCATTGAACTTGGATTATATAATCGGAAGTGTGCATTACATTTTCCCGGAAAACGGAGCTGCGCCTTTTACAATAGACGGCCCGTACGAAGAATTTGAAACAGGATTAAAAGAGGGCTTTAACGGCGATGGCGGCGCTTTAATGAATTATTATTACGATGCCGTAGCGGAAATGATAAAAATAGGCGGATTTGATATATTAGGCCATGTTGATCTCATAAAAAAGAACTCCAAAAACAAAAAATACTGGACAGAAGAAAGCGAATTAAGCCGTCAAAAAGAAATATCCGAGCTTTTGGCAAAAAAGAACAGCGAAAATACAACTATAGTAGTCGAAGTTAA
>WQWD01000114.1 GCA_009785545.1 Treponema sp.
GATATTTGGTGGATGGACAGCGTTCTTGGAATGTTCTGCGCTCTTGCAATCGCCTATGCAGCCATCGAAATAATGAGAGAATCAATCTCCAAATTATTGGGAGAAGAACCCCAACAGGAATTAATCGACAAAATAAATATCGAAACTAAAAAGTTATATCAAAATAATTTAGACATACATCATGTCCATTTGCACAATTATAATTTTCAAAAAGAATTAACTTTACATATCAGGCTGGACAAAAACATGACCATAGAAAACGGACATAAAATCGCCTCTGATATTGAAAATATGATAAAAGAGCAATTTGACATGATAGCGACGATACATATTGAACCAATTATGGAAAAAAATATAGAAGAAAGCGAACCGCCATCTGCATAATTTTTCTCAAGATTGAATACGCAATACCGATAATTAGAGATAAGAGGGACTCTATGTTGAAAAAGACTATTCTTATTTTGATTATCATATTTACGGGCTTCTCGGCGCTGTGGGCTGGAGATACCGCAATTTTTGTTGATCTGGGATTTTCTCCCGATGGCAGAACATTCATGTTTGGGCAGTACGGCATTCGCTCACAATCTTTGCACCCTTGGGCGGAAACCTTCATTGTTGATGTAGCCAGAAACAATTTTGTGCCAAATGGCAGAGGTTCTTTAACTCAGAATGCTCCGATTAGAGCGGGACAGGACGGTTCCGGCGTTTTTCATCAGCTTGTATCGAATAACGCCGCCATGGTAAACCGTTATAACATTGATTTTCAAAACCAAGGGATGCCGCTTTATATTTCCCGAAACGAAAATCCGCCTCGGCATGGCGAAAGAATCACTTTCCGTGATTTTCATACAGGAAGAAGTTTCTCCGCACAATTAGTTCCAACTTTTCATGGCAGCGGTCAAAATGTCAGATCGCAATTTCATATCAATCTTGATGTAACTTATCCGAATGGTCAGGTGAGACGTCATGTTGTCGGGACTCCGCAATTTCTTAGGCCGGGGATAACTCAATATAATTTTAAAAGGGTAATAATTGATTCCACCGGCAACTCTCTGGTTTTCGTAATTGAAATGAGGCGTGCGGCGGGAGCCAGTCACGATATTCGCTATATGGTAGAAACGATTCGGTTTTAATTACAGCAAACTCTAAAAACCTGCGTAACGACCGCTCCATCTTCTCGCAAAAATCGCACATAAAGAGAGTTTCCTAATTTGTTTCGCTCCCAAAGTCCGTCTTTTTGCTGTTCAACAGCCAAATCCAGCCACTCCGTTTCGTTTAACGCCCTATCTCCTCGCTGCTGCACGAACAAATAACTTCCCTGCGGCAAACTAACATTTCGTGAAATGCCTATTATCCCTTCAGTTTTACGCCCTGCAAACACAAAAGCACCTAAAAGCAATTCTCTGTCCGGCTCGATACTGTGTCCTTGCACAGAATCCAATTCATAACAAAGGATAAACTCTTCGTTTCCCGGCAAATCAGCCAGCAAATTTGCTTCTTCCGAAGAAATTTTTTCATAAAAAAGCGAAGTTCGCAGCTCAAGTCTCATCAACGGCGTATGTTCCATATTAGTATTGTAATAAACAGATGAGGCAGGTGCAAATAATTACTACTATTATTTTTGAACATTTCTGTCCATCCGAATTATTCAATATTTTCCATAGACACGTTATTGATATACTTAATTACAATACCGGTAACAGCTATTATTCTGCCGTCCGAGGTAGAATCAAAACGAACATTTATAACATCATGACCTCCAAGTCTAATAACCTCTTCCATCAATCTAGCATTTATAAATGTTAAATTAGGACGTCTGTTTCTAACAATTTCTGCTTTGATAATTATCGGGGCAATAACTATAAAATCATCTGACATTATTGGCATTAATCGTGAAAATTCATAAGCTGGAATCTTTTCCGGCATTGTTGTTGTGCTGCAGGATGATAAAACCAAAATAAGCAAAACATACCCAAATATTTTTTTCATAATATTCTCCTACTAAATAAAATAGTATTTTCTATCAATAGTTTTGTCAAGTGTATGCGAATTTTTAAAATTCGACAATGTTAGATTTTATGGCAGGCTGTCTCTGACTGCAGCCTCCGCAAACAAAATAATAGCCTAAATTGTGCCATTGCTTTGCTTGCGGAGGAGAAAAATTACCAGTTATAAGGGTTTAAATCTTCTTCTGTTAGTTCGCTAATTTTTGCCAATCCTCGATTCATTTCCAGCAAGCCGACAATTCCTTCTTCATCAGGCAAGGTGAATAACGGCCTTAATAAAATTCGCCGCTCACTTATTTCCAGTCTTAATTGACCATCAGGAAAGGAAGATACGGTTTCAAATATATTTTTGTCTATTTGCCTTAAAAGATATGTTCCTTCGCGTACAGCAAAAAATGGAATTTCTTTGTTAATTTCCATGTAGTACAAAACATTTTCAGGATCGACCAAGCGGTATTCATACAAAGAGGGTAGGGAACCCCATACTCCGACAAGAGGATGATCGGGGTCTGTTTGTTCTCCGACTCTATTGCTGGGATTCCATAATATACCGGCTCTTAATTTTCTCATATTGGAATAATCGTTTCTAAATATTATTTCAAAAGGGTTTGTCCCAAATGCTGTACCAACCGGATAAAATATATCGGGTTCTTCTTCTGTTTGATATAAAAAGTAAAACATTTCACTTCTTAATCGTACTTGATATAAAATACTTTCAGAGGGTATTTCCAGTTTATGAAATCTTGCCCTCGGAGTCATATCACCCACCCAATCAAGTGTATGGCCTAAAATAGATCGATCTTCAATCCACCTACCATCAGATATTCCCCAAAAATATTCCGTAATCCAGTCATAATTTTCGTCTTCTTTAGGTAAAAGAAAATTTGGTTTTAACTTATTGGCTGTTGTATCCTCGTTATTTTGTACAACGGGAGAAGTCTCCGCAGCGCCAACTGTTGGTGTTTGCGCAGCCTGTTCAGTTTGATCATTAACACCTCTGTTGCAAGATACAATCAAAGTGCTAACCGTAAGAATCAATACAATTCTTTTTAATGTTTTCATTTTTTTCTCCTATCTATTCTTTAAAAAATTATCAATTAATCTTGAATGATGTTGTCTAAGAAATGCTGGAGCTCTCATAAAAATTTCCCAGTTTAAAATTTCTGTAAAAGTATAGCTTTGTTTTCCAAGAAAACCATTGCTATTCCATGGATTTGCAACATGAACATTACTTATCCCTGTTGGTCTACCTAACAAATCGAATGTAAATTCAATATGATCAAGAGTTACAAAGTGGATTCCACCTGAGCCATTTGGAACTCTCAAAATTGCAAAATACATGCGCTCCGACTGATGTAACTTAAATAAATCTATTACACTAGGATTACCTGAATTACCACTATCAAATAAAATAGAAAAATTCTCATTTGAGTGCTTATTAATAGTATCCGCTATATCTTGGCTTGAAAGCAAGGATCTGCCAGAGAAAGTATTGTTATCTAATACAAAATTATGAAGTTCAACTGCATCAATATTTCCACCTGTAATAGCCTCATAAATATATTTCATGGAAAAAAACTTGCAGCCATATCCAGATAATGAAACAAATGGCTCGGGAATATATCCATTGCTTCCCAAAAGCTCCCTGTTTTGTCTAAAAATATCAAAAGGTGTAGCCGTATTTATATTTTCTTCTGTATATGTTTCCGTTAGATATCTTCGAAATGCCGCCTCCATTCTAATTTCGTTTTCTTCATTCACTTGCTCTCGTGTTCTAGCGTTAAACAATGGAATATTGTTGTATCTGCTTTCATTCTGGTGATTGTCTCTTGTTGTTGTATTCTTGAAAAAATAATCTTTATCATTGTAATAAGCAATCTCCAGATAAGAATTAAACAAAGAAAAATTTCCGATTGTCATTGCGTTAGACAAAAGTAAACTTTCTACAAAAAAATCCTGATTATGGATATAAAACCAGCTGTGTTCGTCCTGTATCCTATCACCCATTGCAATTCTGGCAATTGATGCGGTTCTGAGTTCGTCAAAATTTGATTCATTTGTTACTGTATTTCCGAATACGTCAATTTCTCCTACTGCGAAGCCGTCTCTGTACGCCTCATGCCCAAGAATCACCGCAAGGCGAAACTGATCTTCCATACTCATACCTTGTTGATAATTTCCAAAATAAATAACTCTTTGTCCATCAATTATCTCGGTTCTTGCATCGTAATAAGCTTCGTGATCTGTTATTAACAATACATTGCCCCTGATTATATCACGTAATAGGTTTTTTTGCTTAGTGTCTCCGTAGCCGTATTGAGTGCGTAACGTAATTGCAGCTTCAAATTGATTTCCGCCTTCTTGGCTTTCGCGCTTTATGTATCTATTAATTTGTGAGTTAACATTCCAGACTGCTGCGCCTCTGAACGAGGAAACTAAATTGTCAATGCTTACATTTGCGCCCCCGGTACCAATATTCATTGTTGTACCGTTACGCCCAAAGTTTAATTCGAGCAAGCCGTTGTTTAATTTTCCTCCGATAATCAAATTCAAATTAAGCACATTCAGTTTGAAATCATTCCCCAAAGCATAATTTACTCCCTGTCCCGCAAGTGAACCAATAAGGCCGTTTAAATTTTTAATATCATCCTGATTCAATTTATTAAAGCCGATTAATTTGTTCAAATCAAGCCCGCTGTTGATCGCTGTCAGGCTTGTTGTTGTAAAGGTGCTTGTCATAGCTGTCAATGTACTTTGAAGTACCCCTGATATTCCGGCTTTAAAAACATCATTGGAAAATCCCCAGCCGTCATTATTGCTGTATGTGATACCGCTTATAACACTGGATGTTAATCCGGTTGTGAGAGTTTGTACTCCTGTCATGGCAGTTTGAGTAAATATCGTATTTGCTGTACCGCTTGTTTTGCTCAAAACTTTGCTCGTAATGCCCTCAAAACCTCCGGCCCCGGCGAATAAACCTGAAGTTAAACCGCTTACAGTATTAGTCAATAATGTTTTACCAATACTAAATGCAGCTTCATCAAAAGTTTTAAATCCGGCGGCTGCATCAAGAGAGCTAAATAATATTTCGCTTGAAGAACTTATCAAAGCCGTTACAGCAATCGTTCCAATAAAGCTCATCCCGCCGGTTGCAATTCCGGCTGCAATTCCCCCCGCAATTGAACCAACTGTACGAAGTGAAGGTGATGAAAACCAGCTTCCATCATCGTCCCACATTCGTCTGTCCCATGGAGCCAGAGAGAGTTCTGCGCTTCCTTTCCTGTCGATGACATCCCAAAAAACATATTCAGACATCAAGCGGCCGTGTTCTCCGGCTCCTTGATCAAAAAATATTGAACTTCTTGTATTGCCAAAATTGTCTTTTGGTCTTAAGTTGGGTTCATATCCAATATGTGCGCCGAAACTTCCCGGAGATTGTTTGCGGTTTCCTGAAACAGATATCGGGTTTTCACCTGTTCCAAATATTTCTGCTGTAATAATTTGTATTTCCAGAAAAACATTTTCAATTAATCCGTGTATAGCAACTGAATTCAAAGCGGCAAGAAAATTTTCATCTAAATTTGTTTTTAGCGTTATTGGTTCCATTATATAATTTGCGTAACCTGTAACAGTTACTGTTTCGGAAATAATCGGCGTAAAAAGTGTAGAACCTCTGACTATATCCTTTACATAATTGTTCCCGCTCCTTGTCCAAAGCCCCTTAAAGATAAAAGTGTTATCCATACTGCGGCGAAAATCTTCATTTGCCAAATCTACGCTCTCGATTAAACCTTTGACAGCTTCCTCAGCGGTTATTTGGGCGTTAAACGCAAGTTTTCTTGCTTCATTATCTGCGATTTCGGAATTTATATTTCTGGCTAATTCGGCAGCGGCAGTTTTTACAAGAACAGAGTCCCATCCGGAAACACTGCTCATGCCCCGTCTTACGTTAGTGGAAATGGTATTCGTTATATTATTTATCACACCAAAGGCATTTGTCATGTTTACAATTCCCGAAGCTTGCAATAGTTCATTTATCATTTCCTGAGTTTCAGGCATTCCAATATGAAATCCCAAAGGTTCTCTGGTATCAACAATACGTGCTAAACGTTCCCCTTCTGTACCCATCAAAAACAAAAACGCTTCAGAAGATGCCTGATTTGCTGCATTTGCTGCCATTTCCAGCCATCTTTCTTTGTCCATTAGTCCTGCCAAATATGCCTCATTCCACTCGCCGTTTACACGATTGTATTCGTTTTCGAATTCCAAAACCCATTGTTTATATGCTTCTTCCAGCCTGTCAAAACCGGCAAGCCAGTCTGCTCTGCCTCTTTCAAAAATTAAAGCGGCGGAATCCAGCCATTCGGAATATTTATCTGATATTTCCTTCATGACTAAACTCCATTCTATTTCTCTGGCTGCAAGTTCCGCTAAAAATCTGCTTTCAAGTGTTTTTGCTGTTAAAAAAATTATTTCCTGCCCAATAGTACCAAAAACGTTAAAAAAATTATTATCTATAGTCTGGTACATAGATAATTTGTTAGACAAAATCTTGTGCATATTATACTGATGATACTTCAACGAAATTGAATTTTCCCCATAGGCTTTTTCGGCAGCTGCTCGTAAAGTTTCAATATCGATAGTTCCCGCAATAAAAGCGTCTACGGCTGTTAAAAAATCATTTTCATTCAACATTTGAGTTCGAGCATCTCTTAACCATTGGTTTTCCAATGCGTTTTTGGCTCTTATTTCTTCATTGTTTGCCCAATATTGCATGGCAGTAATTGCGCTGGATACACAAGTGAAGTCTCTATTTGTGTTTTCTTGCATTGTTTCCCAGTACAATTTTAAATCAGCGATGTCTTCTTCGCTGATTTTCCCGGAATCAAATAAAGCTTGGTTTATATCTTCCCATGTTACTATTTCTCCTTCATTAGCAGTGCCTTCCAGTGATTCAAGCCTTTCATTTGATTCTTTAAAAGCCGAAGCAATATTTTGAGTTGTTGTTAAAATATATGTTAATTCGTTTATCCAATTATTTACATTAGTCAAGGTTTCATTATGAGCCGACAGGATTCTACCTCGTGCATTTTTGTTAGTATCCCGCATTGTTTTGTATGCAGGGATTGCCACTGTATTCCAAAAATTATTTGCCTGTGTTTTTGCGTGTGCATATAGTCTGTTGACATAATCAAAAGCAGTTTTGTATGCAGCAAGTGTATGCACTTTTGCAAAACCGGCAATGTAATTACCGGGACTATGTAAAGTAAGAATAATATAAAATTCAAGGTCAGCTTTTTCTTCTTCAGATAAGCTATCCCATGCGTTTTTGTAAATATCCCGGTAATTTCTGACAATGCTGAAATTTTGCATTGCCGAAAAAAGATTGGTTTTCTGCGCAACTATAAGTGATACACCCGGAGATATTGTTAAATTACCTATTGCTCCTCCTCTGTTTAACCCTTCTAATCCCGAATAATAATTTCTTAAAAAATTTAAATCTCTGTTAGCATTTATTAACGAATATAACAAATAATCTCTTGCCAGACTCCATTGATTGAATTTTTCCGAATC